>CADAUN010000074.1 GCA_902791085.1 uncultured Erysipelotrichaceae bacterium
AGGGAGAAAGTGAATTTTAGACTCTCTATTTAATTTGGTTCAAAATCGCTTTCTTTGAGGCTTCCCTGTGGTTCCTTTGCTTGTAAACTCAAGAAGAAACCGATATGATGTTTTACCAATCTATTGGTAAGAAAGGAGAATGCTATGCAAGCTTTCCATATCACCATCAATGGGGAAACCCGTACCTTCGATCATAAGGTCCCCTTATTAGATTTGTTAAGTCCGGAGCAAAAGGCACAAAAGAACATTGTGGCCGCCAAAGTGAACAACCGGGTTCGCGAATTGGCTTATGAAGTCTATTACGACGCCAATGTGGAATTACTCGATTTGAAAGATCACGAGGCGATGAAAATGTATGAAGCCTCCCTTCGTTATCTTGTCGCAATGGCATTTAGCCGCGCCTATCCCACTTTGAAGATTCGCTTTGCTTATAATATCTCCCGTTGTGTTTCGGTGCATTTGTTGGATCCAAGCGTTCATGCCACCACCGCTATGCTTCTTCGCATCAATCATGAGCTTGAATCCATTGTCAAAGCGGATTATCCATTAAAGCGAATTGTGGTTCCTAATGAAGAAGCCGCCAAAATTTACGAAGAACGCGGGTTTGCTGACAAACTTGACATTTTGGCCTATCGTCCGGAAAAAACGGTCCATTTCTACGAATGCGATGGCTATTTGGACTACATGTATTCGCATTTGGTCCCTTCCACTGGCTATGTTCACGATTACAAGATTCGACTTTATGCGCCTGGATTCTTGTTGCAATATCCCCGTTGCGAATGCGGCGGAACCATTCCTGAATTCGAAGATGCCCCGACTTTTGGCCGTACTTTAAAAGAATCGCACGATTGGGCGAAAGTCGTTGGGATTTCGACGGTTGCCGGCATCAATGAAGAAATCAAACACAATGGCTCGGCAGAACTCATTAATGTCTGCGAAGATCGTCACAATCGTCAATTGGTTGAGTTAGGCCAATTGATTGAAGACAACATTCGCGATGTCCGTATGATTTGCATCGCCGGCCCTTCCTCTTCCGGAAAGACCACGTTTGCGAATCGCTTGCGGATTGAATTACTTTCACGCGGCATCAAACCCATCCGTATCTCGACTGACGATTACTATAAGTCCAGAGAAGATACGCCGCTTGATGCAGAAGGAAAACCAGATTACGAAGCATTAAACGCGATTGATGTTGATTATTTCAATGAAAACATGTTGAGCTTAATCAATGGGGAAGAAACCGATTTGCCGAAATTTGATTTCACTTTGGGCCATCGCGTTGTGGGACGGCATTTAAAACTCGAAAAAGATCAGCCGATCATCATTGAAGGAATCCACGCTTTAAATGAAAATTTGACGTTCCAAATCCCTAAGAGCGAGAAATTCAAAATCTTTATTTCTCCCCAAGCGCAAATTAATCTCGATGATCACAATCCTTTGTCTTTAACGGACATTCGCTTGTTGCGTCGCTTGGTGCGGGACAAAAAATTCCGTGGTTCTCCTGCCGAAGAGACCTTAGAGATGTGGCCACGTGTCCGCGCTGGTGAATTCAAATGGATTTATCCTTACCAAGAAGGCAGCGATTATGTCTTCAATAGTTTCTTGCCTTATGAAATGGCAGCCATGAAGAAATACGCGATGCCTTTGTTACAGGCCATTCCTGCTGATTCCCCTTATTACCCAGACGCCGCGCGCTTGATGGGAATGTTAAAATACTTCATCGACATGG
Source organism: uncultured Erysipelotrichaceae bacterium (assembly GCA_902791085.1). GTDB lineage: Bacteria > Bacillota_I > Bacilli_A > RFN20 > CAG-826 > UBA4951. The sequence goes on from CADAUN010000074.1 coordinate 1,730, forward strand.
ACGACAAATGGGTGCCTTCCAATTCCTTGATGCGCGAATTCATCGGCGGTTCATGCTACGCTGATGTATAAGACGTTTCCTTCTTCTAAATAAAGAAGCCCCACATTCCGATTAATCTTTGGAATCTGTGGGGTTTTCTTTTGCTTCCACTGCTTCTTTCTTCGGCGCTTGTTCGTTTCTTTCGGAAAACCGACGTTTGGCCAAAGAAAAACACGCAAACAATTCCCCACGATAGAGTCCTTGCATGCGACGATAAGAGGCTTGTTCTTCGGCAGAAACGGTGGATAAATACAAAGAAGAGAATACCTTCTCTAATCGGAAGAAAGATTCATAAAGATTAAGAACGGTAACTTGGTAAAAATAATCTTTGCGGGAATAGATGAGCAATGGAGAAGAATGAGCAATTTCGCTCGACATCTCATAAATCTTGGCATATTCCCGGAGATTGGCCGCACGTTCGACACCATCACGGAAATTTAGCTTAAATCCTTCCATTTTTTCTACATCCGGAATTCCATAAAGCCAACCATATTCAATGAAACGCTTCATGTCTTTGGATTTTAAATCATGAGCGCGCATCTCTCTTTTGATATTCTCGAATACCTTGTCCGTTTCCTCTTTGGAGGATAAGCCACCGCGGAAGGCAACCGCATAGCGAAGATGCTTCAAATATTCTTGAATCACCGGTTGTCCATAACGAACTAAAGTTAGCAAAATGCATTCATTTTCGTGCAAAGTGCGCCAGGTCGAAAAAGCCTCTGTTTCAAAACCACCGGTTAATAAAGCAACAATGCATTGGGCCATAGAGAACCCTTTTTGCAAAATATCGACGATCAATGTGACGTGCGGCTCACCTTGGTGATAACGCGAAAGCATCCCCAAAACAAAATTCAAATATAGCGAAATCGTAGAGATTTCGGGCTGAAAGCGATTGGAAAAGGCAGCATTACGATAAGCAAAATGCTCATTCGTATAATATTTATCCAAACTAATCGAAAGAAGTAATTGCTCATAACCTTCGTCATGTACCAAATCCGCTTCTTTTTGCTCTGGATGAGACAAAAGATAAAAATAATGCTCGTTCACGAGATATAGCGTCAACGTTACATCGTTTACTGCCATGCGGGCCAGAATGTTATTTTGTTCAGCGAAGCCTTCAGAAGATGTCTTTGCATCACAATACGCTTGATAAAGAAAAGCCCAGTCCAATTTGGCAGGAACATTGAGCGCCTTCAATAAAGCGCGAAAATTATTCTCATCCAAGCGATTTGCCATGGCCCTATTGTAAACCCATCATAAGAAAAAAGACGATTATTTTTGTCTGGAGGACAAATGAAGGCCTTCTTTGGCTAAAACGGGATTTGGTTTATCTTGTGAAGAAATCGATACCGAAGCCAACTGGCCAGAACGAAGGAGACGAATCCATCTGGCCTCTTGTTCTTTTGAAAGACGGCAAGGCGTCAAAATCCCTAAGGAATCCCAAGTCTTTTCTAAAAAGAAGTGTGATTCCCTAGGAGTATGAATCTCCTTAGCACCTACCCAAATCCCGATTTCATTTGGCATAAGCAAGGGATTTTTACGGAAAATCGCATTGCTTTTTAAGAATGCTTTAGGATGAAAGCCAAAACAAACAATCGGTTGTTTAGAAGGATAAAGCGCGGCAAGAACGCTGACCTTGGCAGATGCAGCAAGGTTCTCGTTTTCTAAAGAAGAATAGACTTCCACCTCAGAAAAGGAATTTGGTTCGTTTGGCTCTAGCTCATATCCGATACGCATATCGCCACGTAAAGAACCGAGATATGCTGAAATCAAATCGCCATAGGTAAAATAACCGGAAATGATAATTTCTTTGCCAATAAACAATGAAGCGGCTTGCAGATTTTTTCTTTGAATCCAGCCTTGTTTTAATCCATGAATGAAATCCGCGCGATACGGTTTTAAATCGTCTAGTAGCAAGGAATGTTTGTCAAAGAAAGGCGAAGTATAGGCAAGAGAAATTGCTTTTGCCTTGTTACCAGAAAAGCCTTTGCTTTGCAAAAAGGAAAGCATATTTGAGCTCACCTCGTTGTCCCAAAGGGCTTTCATTTCTTCTAAGGTCAAACACAAAATGCTGGCCTTATCGCGTTTTTCTGCATCGCGATAATACGGTTGTCGTTCCTTTGGGGCAAGAACCACATATTCGTGTTGAGGCAAGAAACGAATGGGCATCTTATCTCATTTTGGAAGACAAGGCATTTTCGATGTCTTCCACTTCTTTCACGATATTCTTCGTCAATACTTCGCAGCCGTCATTTGTGATGAGCAAGTCGTCTTCAATCCGAACGCCTAGTTGATGTTCGGCCATATATAACCCCGGTTCATCAGAAATCACCATGCCGGGCTCTAATTTGATGTCGCGATAATCTCCGCGAATCGGAGAAAGATAAGGATCATGCGTATCTAACCCGATGAAATGCGACACCCCGTGGAAGTAATAACGCGTAATATCCTCCTTGTTTTCAATAAATCCCTTAGCTAAGCAAGCATTGGCCAAATAATCGATTGCCGCCTCTTGTAATGAAGCAATCGTCACCCCTGGTTTTGCTTTCGTCGCGATCAATTTATTGCAATTCAACACGATTTCGTAGACCGTGCGTTGAAGTTCGCTAAATTTGCCATTCACCGGAATCGTTCTTGACACATCAGCGCAGTAATAATGGCTGCGCGCTCCCAAATCACATAGCAACAAATCGCCATCCGCTAAACTCCCTAATGGTTTAGGGTAATGCAACGTAGCCGCATGAACTCCGCTTGCCATAATGGTGGAAAAGGCGAGCCCTTGGTAACCATTTAAGTCATTGACAACTTTAGCAAACAAGTCGGCGAGTTCATATTCATGAACGCCGATGCGCGCATTCGACCAAACCGAATATAAACCAACTTTAGTGAATTCGATCGCGCTACGAAGTTCCGCAATTTCGCGCGTTGATTTTCTTAACCGCAATGTCGTAATCAACGGATAAGCGTCAGAAACCACCACATCGTGATACGTTGCTTCTGCAATCTTCTTTTCATCTAAAGTGGTCGTTTCTTCTCCAATTTTAATCTCACGGTCCAAATCGAGATACAGTTTCCGAATTTCGCCAAAAATATACATCGAAGGATTTAAAATCTCATCCATCTTTGCGGAAAGAGAATCGATGACTTGCACGTTTTGAATGCCACTGATCTTGCTTGCTTCTTCTGGCGTCAAACGCTTGCCATACCACTTTTCTTTGCGTTCGTCGTAAGGAGAAATAAACAAGAAATCTTTCATTTCGCCATAGGAATTGACCAAAATCAAAGCCGAATCCGGCTGATCGATTCCAGTTAAATAATAGAAATTTCGATTGACTTCAAACGGATAGGTTTCATCGGCGCTAGAGATTTTTTCGACCCCAGAGAAAAGCACCATGACAGAATTAGAATCCATCATGGCCAAAAGCCGGCCACGGCGTTCTTCGTATTCGGTTGCGTTAATCATCTTGACAATCTCCTTTTCCCTACCCGCGAAGTGTGTTCTAGCACAATGGCTTCTGGCAAGGTTATTAACGTTTGCCTGATTAGTTTATCATTTCCCACCAAAGTTAGTGTCACGGAAATCCCATAAATAATATTTTCGATCGTTCCCTCTTTCTCAGTCCAACTACGCGAAAGTCGCTCATAGGCAGCGTATGGCAAAGAGATTCGAACTGCCGTTTCTTCGATTTTTTCGGCCCAATCCGCTTGATTAATGGCTTCTAAAGCGACTTCACGATACGTTCGAGTCAAACGGGGTAACCCTAATTTTGTGCCGCCGAAATACCGTACGACGCAAAGAAGCAATTCATCGACTTGACATTGTTGTAACAAAGTCAATATGGGATAACCGGAACTGCGTGATGGTTCGCCGTCGTCGCTTCTTGCTTCGAAAGCCCCAACTCTAGCGCCATAAGGATAATGGGTTGCTTTTGGATAACGCGTTTTGATGGTTTCTAGGCAAGAGGTTAAATCTTCTTTTTGCTCTAGAGGCAACGCCACTGCAATAAAGCGAGAGCCAAGCACGATTTTTTCACATTCAAAAGGTTTCGCGAGATAACGAAGAGAAGCCATGCATAGATTATAAAATTGAAAAGTGCCTTTGGCACGCATTCTTGCTACAATGTGGCATATGAAATATTTTCACAATCCATTTAGCCATGTTCGTTGTGAGCAATGTGGCAAAACTTATGATCCCACCGCTTCAGAATGTCCTTATTGCCACGCCTCTAATCCCAAATATGAACCGCAATATCGTTCCTTCCGCTATACCGCTAATCTTCCTTGGTGGCGCGAAATTCTTCTTTTCCTCATCGGAAGTTTGGGTTTTCAAGTTCTTGGCATCATGCTCTCTTTTGCCGTGATTCTTTTCTTGCGGCTAGGTCCTCAAAGCGGTTTAAGTAATGCGGAATGGAACTCCTATCTAGCAAATTATCAGAAAAGTTCTCAATATCTTACCATCGTCAACGACGGCGCCTATGCGTTGCTTTTGACCGCGATGTTACTTTTCCTTTGGCGGAACAACAAAACCATCTTCTCTTCTTTCAAAAATCCGCGCACTTGGTTAGGCATTCCGCTTGGTTTTGGCGTCATTCTTTTGTCTATCATTTGGGGATCGATTGCGAATCAGCTCGGCGCCACCACGAATGAAAATGAGGCCGCGGTTGAAAGCACCATCTTATATTTGCCCGTATTATCCGTATTGATGACTGGCTTTGTGGCTCCTTTTTGTGAAGAACTAACTTATCGGGTGGGCGCTTTTGGCTTCTTAAAACGCGTAAATCGCGTGCTCGCCTATGTTGTTGTTGGATTGTTATTCGGGCTTATCCATATTCATGATTATTCTTCTCCTAACGAATGGCTCTCTTTCCCTTCTTATGCCATCGCTGGTTTCTCCTTTTGTTTCATTTACGAACGTTTTGGGTTTGGTGCTTCTTTTTTAGCTCACGCTACCAATAACGTAGTGGCGGTGATTTCCACCATTATTGCTGCTTATTATGCGTAATAAAGTTCAAGTTCTTTCCTCATTTTGGCTCAAAATATTGGCTCTTGTATCCATGACTTTTAGCCATATTGGCACTTTTCTTTCTCTCTATGGCATCGCTAGCGATTGCGCTTCTTTATTCTTAATCATTGGACGAATCGCTTTTCCGTTATACGCCTTTATGTTGGCGGAGGGGTTACATAAAACCCACGATCGCTGGAATTATATTTTACGTTTGGCATTAATTTGGTCCGTCATTTTTTTAACGGAGTTCGTGTTTTCTTTTGTAAATCCCGAAATGATGGCGAAAGTTTCCGCTCAAGC
>CADAUN010000075.1 GCA_902791085.1 uncultured Erysipelotrichaceae bacterium
CGTTGATTAATGCGATTTTGCCATAAGTGTGGCGATCGATCGCTTTTAAGGCAGTTGCTTTAGCTCGTTTCGTTCCCGTATTGCTTGTGATTTCAAAAAGGCGGGATGCAGTATCTGGGTTACCGAAATTCAAAGCCAAAGAGCTAACGCCTGCCTGACGCAATAAATCGGCATCTTTCTGCGTGATATGCCCTTCTAAAGGCATCGAAGGATCGGCATAGACAAGATAAGGGAATTTGGTGTCGCTAAGCATAGGGACAGGTTTGCCATTTGCGCTCCATTCCACCACATTCGCGTGGGTAATATCTTTTCCACAATCTAAGCAAATGCCATCTTCCCCGAATCGGTGCGCTTTCTTTTGTGTTTCACCGCCTACGATTCTTTCTTCGCCACAACGAGAGCAAAGTTGCTTCACATAAGAGGAATGCTCGCAAGTGGCAGCCACTTTTTCCATCGGTATGAAATCATGGCCGAGAGCCTTAACGAAAGTGTCTTGGTATGTTTCTCCACAACGCGCGCAAAGATGAGTCGTATACCCTTGTTTCGTGCAAGTCGGTTGAATCGTGACATCATTTCCGGATTTTGGTGTATGTCCTAAAGGTGAACGATAGTCTGTTTTAATGGTCTCTCCACAAACGGAGCAAACTTTGCTCGTATAACCATAATGGGTGCAAGTCGGCTCATGAATGACGGTTTTGCTTTCGTCAAAAACATGCGCTTTCTTGGCTTTATAATCTTTTTCAATCGCGCCACAACGAGTGCATTTCTTTGTGATGATACCAACGGTGCTACAAGTGGCATCGCTTTCGGATTCCACCACAAAATCATGCCCTAATTTGGCAACCGGATCTTTTTTGGTTTCGTATCCGCAGCGTTCACATACATAACGCGTATATCCAGCCGTTTCACAAGTCGGTTCCACGACTTTTTCCTTTTTTAAAGCGTGGGGCTCGCTGGCTTTGATGGTTTTGCCACAAATTAAACAAACCCGGTCTTGGCAAGGATAGGTATCGGCAGCAAACGTATGCACGTGAATGGCTAAAGAAGAGTCTAGAGAGTTAGAAGGAACTGCGTTATTTTGGCACGAGGGTAAGCCAAGCGCCACAAAAAGGAGGAAAGCAATACAGGATAAGAATCGCTTTGTTTTCATTCGTTTCTCCTTCGAAACATGAGCTTTTGCGAGATCAACGCCCATCAAGAGGTTTTATGACCTCGTACAATTCGCTAAATCCATTGTCCGCTAGGAGAAAAAGATTCACAATACATAGAATATTGATAAAACGTCTCTTTAGTCATATTTAAAGAAATATTTACAGAGACTTTTTGATCCTAATTTCTGATTGTTTTTGCCTTTCAAATCATAGTGAAAGACAATCATTTATATTTCAAAAACAACAATATCATGGTTATACCATGAAAGAAGGAGAAGAACGGGCCGCGACATTCCTTGCCTTAATGAAAACGGTGTTTATGCTACGATCCAACAAAATGTCTTTTTATGATTTTTTAAAAAACCGTCTCAATAGTAGTTTTTCAATTTTGATTCTATAATAAAAGCATGGTACCGCCCTACTCTAGCAACGCTTGCCCTTGTTTAGGAATCGATGTCGCTTTTTCTTATCAATTAACCAGCAGCTATGACCTGGCCTTGCACAGCCATTCTTTCTATGAAGTTTTTGTCATTGTGTCTGGCGAGATCGATCATGAATGCAATGGAAAAAAGGAGCATCTATCCATGGGGGATTGCCGTTTTCTTCTCCCAGGAGATGTCCATCGCTTCCAACGCCATGGGCCATGCACGCACCGAGATTACGAAATTCGTTCCGATTTGTTTTCCTCCGTCCAAAACGCCATTGATCCTTCTTTATTCCCCTCCGAGTCCGGCCAAGGAGAGCAAACACGCGGATTTCGTCTTTCTTTGACCGATGTTTCTTTTTTAGAGGAGCAAATGACGTTCTTCTCCTATGTCACAGAAGCTAGTGACCGCGAAAGATTTGCGCGCTTCATCACTTATTATTTGCTTTCGCTCTATTCCACTCATAAGGCAGCAAAATTGTTGGAAGAAGATTCCTTTAAACGCGATTGCTTGGCATACATTGACCGTTATTTCTGCAACAAAAACGCTTGCTCAGCCATCCGTTCGCATTTTGGATACAATGACAAATATTTTTGCGATAAATTTCGCCGTTCTTTTGGCCAAACACTAGTCGAATATCTTAACCAAAAACGAATTGACTACGCTCATTATCTCCTGCAATCCAGCGATAAATCCATTGAAGAAATATGCTCCGTCATCGGATTCGCTTCGACGTCTCATTTCCGTACGCTTTATAAACGAAAATACAATGAGACGCCGTTAAAATCTAGAAAATCAAAATGGTCCAAATAACGTTTTACCAACCCATGTTATTTGGGGTCATTCCCATCATGTAGCTGATGTTAATCAATTCTTTTGGCTTTTTATCCGGCGGGCATCCATTAATATCGACAGTTGGGAATTCCAATTCCTCGATACTTTCGATTTTGTCAGAAAGATAATCTTCCAGCCAACGTTCACAATCTTTGAGCCTAGCTTCCATCGCACCTAAACGTGCCGAATGAACTTCAAAGCCGCTCATTTTGTTTTCTTGGTTCCATAAAGCGCGGTCTGCTTCCCAGAAACGTTGCAAAGCTTTTTCTGTTTTCCGATATAACGGCAATAGCTTTTCGATTTCTTTTTTGTCGTGGCTTTGATAGGCCAAAACGGTCTTGGTCCCTAAATCGTATTTCAAAGCAAAAAAGGCGCACAAAGACGATAATTCTTCAAAAAGTAAAGGATTTTTCGTTTTCTTGCCATATCGTCTTAATCGTCGGCCGAGTTTTTGATATCCTTCAGCTACCCCAGGCAAGACATAAGCATCAAACGTTCGGAAAAAAGGATCGTTTCCAATGACCCACCGACTGGGATTTTGCACCCATAAAACATCATCGGTTCCTAAATAATTGATTTCGTCCAAAGCCATATACGCGTCGAAAGACTCGCCAGTCAAACGGAAAAATTCTTTTTTCCAAACTGAAAGACGAGTTTCCCCTTCGTAAATTCGCTTGGCGGCATAAAGACTAGGAAGATTAGCAAAGACTGAGCATTCTTTGCCATTATCGCTCCAAAGCGTCACCAAAATATCATGAATGCCCGCTTCTTTGGCAGCTTTCATTGCCCCTAGATTCAATCGATTGACATAACGATTTCTTGGTGCATAGCCAACCCAACTCCAGCATCCTGTCGCATACATCTGCGGATTAGAAACCGCTTTTCCTGGTGCTAAAACGCGACGGAAATAGTTAACGTTGCTGACTGCTCTTTTTTCGTTCCATGGATTCCCATAATTCCAATGCACCAAAGTCACGTCGGAAGGAATTTTGCCAGCGATTTCTTTCGGAAGCTTTTTGGTTTTCGCAAATTCGTCAATCGTTTGTTGATCAAAAAACATATCCGCCCACATCATGACTTCAAATCCATAACGATGGGCGATTTCTTTGACTTTGGACAAATGCTCCAAAATGATTTTCTTTTTGTCCACCACACCATGCTTTGCTTTGTATTTTCCTTCGCCCACGCCAAAAGCCTCGTCAAAACCAATATGGACCTTGTGCGAGGAAAAAGATTTCCGAAGGCTCTGAAAGATGTGTTCAATCAAAGTATAGGTGCGTGGCTCTCCAACTAAAAGTACATCACCTTGATCGCGGATATCTTGATATTGTTGCCAATAAAAGAGCTGATTCATATGGGCCAGCAATTCGACGCAAGGGATAAGTTCGATGCCACGTTTCAAACAATAGGCATCAATCTCTTGCAATTCCTTGACCGTATAACGGCCTCGTTGATAGCCAAAAAGAGGTTCCCCTTCCACTTCAAACGTGTCTTCGGTATAGAGCATTAGACTTTGATATCCGAAAAGGGAAAGATAATCGACCAAGCGTTTCACTTCGCTTGGCTTCATGACGCCGTTACGACTGCAATCAATCATCGCGCCAAAATGCGCATTTGTTGGTACCATAGAATCTCCTTTTTCTTTTTATTTATTCTTAATGATTTTGCGAAAGTGTTGCAAATGATTTAGAACAAAGAAACATCATTCGTCATATTTTTCGTATCGAAGCGTTCCCTTTCTCGCTTAGCATCAAATTATTCCTTCTTCCGATGAATTCCTTTATCGACCATTTCAGGGTAATGAATGGCATTGATGTAACGATCAAAACGGGAATAGGAGAATAAAAAGAAAGCGAGTAACAACAAACTAGAAAAGAGAAGCAAATAAAGTACGAGAACAAGATATTTCAACACGACATCGGGGATAAAAGTAAAAGCAAAGGGAGCCAAGAAAAACGGCAAGAAAGGCAAAAAGAGAAGATAAGAACGAAAATCAATACGAAACGCAAGTAACATTGCGCTTCCATAAGAGAGACGATAAAAAGACACCACAGCAACAAAAAACCAATAGACCGGCAAAAGGAAAATAAGCCCGATAGCAAGGCCTAACGACCAAAAGAATTGATCGGGTTGCCAGTTTCTTAAGAAAGCAAACAAAGCTAACAAAAGCGAAAATAAGAAAGTGGATAACAACAAAGGAAGAGCATTTTCTTTGATCCCTTTTTTCATATCGTCCCAAAAGAAAACGGGCTCTAAAAAACATAAACGCTTGGTGACACGACTTGCACCCGCTAGCCCCAAAGAGAAAAGCGACATCCCTAAAGGAAAAGCAACCAAGGATAAACGAGTCAAATAAGCGATATTTTCGTTTGCTTCCTCCAAAGACAAAGAACCATTGCTCGCCGATAAGCTAATTTGTGCCATTTGTAATTCCAAAAAGAAATTCCACCCTAGATAAGGCAAAAGAAACAACAATAGCAAGCACGATGTAGCAAACAAGACGCGATGCTCATTCTTTAAAACATCAAAAAAGACCTGAAATCGGTTGGATGGCAAATCGGTGATTTGAAAATCGCGCGTTGCCTTCTTTGGACGAAAATGAAATGGCCATTTCATGCGCAAATCCCCTTTAATATTCGAAGCGCAGCATCGTCATAAGCATTCGCTTCCCAATCTCCCAAATGGCACGAAGAGGCAGCAACGACACAAAACCATTCTTCATCTTTGGGTAGCAAAGAAGAGGGAAAAGAAAAGCCCATTTTTCGATTGTCGTGTTCCCAATAGGTAAGATTTTCACCAAATGTTTTTTCTACCTTATTAGGATCTAAAGGCAGAAAGATAGACCAATCGATCCAAGAAGATTCCCACGTTTCTTTGGGAGCGAAAAAGACATCGGCTTCTACGGCACCAAAGGTAGAAAATAGGGTGGGTAAATCGCGGCTACTAGGCAAAATATAACGGGTGTTGATCTCGATAATTCCCTCTGGCTCGTTATCGTTTAGATGTTTTGAAAATTCCTGTTGCCAAGCATTGTCCTCTTCAGTCACAATCAACAAATCGATTTTTTCTTCTTCTTTGACTTTTAACCGATATTGCCAGGCAATAGAGCCCCCAATGACACCGATTAAGGTAAACAAGAGATAGTAAACGCCAAACTGACGCGCTTGAAACGCCAACGAACCTTTCATTGTTGTTTCTCCCAACGAACCACCCGATTTGAAGAAGAAATGACAAAACGATAAGAATCGCCCACTTTTCCTTCAAATTCTCCAAACAAACGGCACCAAAAGACAACTGTTCCTCCTGCTAATGTAATTTTTGTCATGGGTTCTTTTTGACGATAAGTCCATGGTTCCAAAGAGATAATCTTCCCGTTTACATTTTGCTCGCTTGGAATTTCTCTTTGAAGATATCGTTCCCTTTCGCGATCTAACACGAAAGAAGAAACAAGCGCAATTCCTAAAAATCCAAATCCGAATAAAAACAAATAAGAAAGAGGAACCATCCAATTTTGATTGGCCCGGTTGACAAAAAAGAAAGGAATGACAAAACCACTGATGCCAAGCAAAAAGGAAAGAATCGCGAAAACCAATTTCATCCTTTTCCGAGTCAAGGAAGGAGCGCGTAACGTCTTCATGGCCTTACCTCAGAAAAATAAGGAGCATAAGCGGAACATTCCGCTTCATATGGCGTCCCTTCAAAGGCAATCTTCCCTTGATGCAAGAGATAGACACGGTCCGCCAGCGTCATCGCGTCATCCCAAGAATGGGTAACGAGCAATGTGGTAAAAGAAGCATGAAGCAAAGTTTCTTTAAAAAAGAGGCGACATTCTTGCCTACTTTGCGGATCTAAATCAGAGAACGGCTCGTCGAGCAACAACAAAGAAGGCTCCCAAATGAGGGCTTTGGCCAAAGCCACTTTTTGTTGTTGACCCCCGGAAAGAGCGCGTGGCTTTCGGGACAGAAAATAAGAAATTCCCAAACGAGAAGCAATCGCATTGACCCGTTTTTCAATCTCTTCTCTTGGCGCACGCAAAACGTGCAATGGAAAAGCGATGTTCTCAAAGACGGTCATATGGGGATAAAGGCGAAAATCTTGCGTGACATATGCGATTTCTCGTTCTGATGGCGGCAAAGAATCAAGGCGCTTTCCTTGGAAGGTGATCGTTCCTTCTCCAGCAAAATGCCCTGCGATAAAATTCAATAATGTGGTTTTTCCAACCCCGCTAGGCCCTAAAATCACCGAGACTTTCTTTTCGGGAAAAGTAACGGATAAGGATTGGCATACCATCGTATTTTTGCCATGATTTTGGTATTCCAGCGTCACTGCTTCTAATTTCAAATCACGATCCATGAAACCTACCCTTGATAAGGATAATACAGCATCAAAATCCTTCTATGAAAGATTTTCGCCCATTCTTGCTCTTCTTAGTGATAAGCAAAAAGAAAGCGACACCAAGAGGCATCGCTTCCATTTCGTCATTAGTTCGTTACTTTCTCGCGAAAATAAAAGGCTAAAGCGTTTGCCAATTCCTTGATATTTCGTCCGCTGGTATTCACCAAAAGATCGTAATTCTCTTTCGCGCCCCACGAGGCATTGGCATAGAAGTCATAAAAGGCGCGGCGGTTCTTCTCAATTCGTT
>CADAUN010000076.1 GCA_902791085.1 uncultured Erysipelotrichaceae bacterium
AGCATATAAGACGTTCGTGGGGTAATTCACCCCTGCCACGGATTCCGGATCGGACGCGTGGCTCCATTCGAGCAAGATCGTTCCTTGCAAGTTTTCGAGCAATCCATCCTCGTTGCAGAATTGATCACACCAAGCCACAAAATCGAAAAGCTGCTTCTTCACTTCGCTTAGCAAATCAGCATCGTTATAACGTTCCAAATACCGTTCAATTTCTAAAATGTAGAACATTCCCCAGTTGGGGATAAAGCCACGATCACCAAAATCGCAAGGATAGCACATCGGAATCATCCCGCTCGGCTGATCACCTTGGTTGATATAGTGTGCATAATTCCATAAAAACGAATGTTCTACCAAATGGTCGCCAGTCAGATAGCCTTCCACAATTCCTGAGAAATAGGTATCGCAAAGCCAACCAGCCCGTTCACGGCTAGGGCAATCCATAAGGATATCCACGGAATTTTGCGCAAATGTATTGACCGCTGCATCCACGATTTTTTGAATCTTCTGATTGTCGAAATGATAATGAAAGCGAGCAACATCCGGGTTTTCAAAAGGAATTAAGCCAACCGAGAAAACATCGACACATCCGCCTTGGCAAAGAATACGAATGTATTTCGCGGTATAAGGTTCACGGCAGCAAAGAGAATATTCACCTTTATCGAGCTCGTAAGAAACAATGTTATGCGTGGTATTCCGATAGAAAGTGATGCCGATTAAATCTTCACCAGAATTGCGCGCATCGATCTCGTCGAAAACCAAGTAAATCGTTGCCTTGCTATTCACACGAAGTTTGCAGGTCAAAAATCCGGTTTTGCTAACGGGGAAGCCATAAGTAGCGAACTCATCAACGCCAAGCGAGCTCTTGGTTTGTCCTTTCCAATAATGGAGGCGCGAAACGTAACCATTCGGATCGACTTCCCACTCCTTTTGCTCAAACATCCTAAGATACGGGGAGTGCATGTAGCGATCGTCATACGCTTTCATGCTTCCGTCGTAAGAATAAATGCCGGCTTCTAAAAGCTGAAATTCGCAATGTTTCGAAAAATCGCTCAAATGGGTTTCACGAGCAATCAATTTTCCTTCGGTGACCACATCCGCTTGTTCTTTGGGAAGCGGAATGTCCATTCCGGGCGTCTGCAAAGCAAGATAAAGGTCTTCATTCAGCCGATAAGACTCCGAAAATTCGCGTTGATAGGAAAAACGAACAACTTTTTGGAAACGGCACGTATCGTGATAACAAGAAAAATCGCGCGTGACTGCCTCGATGGTTCCATCTTCTTTTTTCAAGATGCCATAAAAGAAAGAAGAGGCGCGGGGCCGCGTATAAGAAATGCAGTTATAATGCGTTAAAATAACCACCAAACGATTGTGAGCATTTAAATGCGATAAGGAGAGTTCATCCAAACGATATTCATGGATGGAACTCCGCGCGGGGCCATAATGGATCATTTGCCCATTCAAATAAACGCAATAATCATCGTTGCCCGATAAGGTAAACTGCCGCGGCTCTTCTCCGTCGAAGTCCAAAACAAACCAAAAACTAACATTCATCTCGTCTTTAAATTTTTGTGGAAACATTTGCTCAGCGATTTTTAACTTCATAAAACCGTCAAAAGCGTTTTTGCAAAATTATGAGTGATTTTGCTTTTTGTGAATTGCTTTTGCCCCTAATATTGTCGCTATGATAGCAACAACCGAATTTAATGTGAATATTTGAGCAAACAATAGAAGTTTGAGCAAACTTTCGCTCAAATCTTTGTCTGGCTAAAAACATTCAGTTCTTCCGAACTCATGCGTAGCAACCGGCTTCAAAACGGATTTGCTTCTAATCAAATCATGCAACAGCAATTCAACTTAGTGGTTGCCTCTAGGCACTTTATCCGCTTGATTTTGATTGTTTCCAAGCGTTCTTTTGAGACAGAATTCCGTGTAATTTTAGAATTTTGAAGCAATATCCTAGAAGTTATTTCTTCCCTCGCCTGAACTGGCAACCTGAAAGTAGACACTTTCTAAAAGTTACGGAGGCAGGAAACGCGGGCATCGGATGCCTCCGTAACGCAAAATCGATTCAAGGAGGATGGAAATGCACTGCACGCCAAGCAAAAGGATAGAGATCGGAAGGCGCGTATTCGCCCACGAGCTGGCCAAAAAGGAGGCAGCCTTTTTAGTAAGCACCCACTTACTAGCAATCTAAAAGTTTTTTCAATCATCGAAGAAAAATACATGCTACATGATTTTGGGATTATTCTCTTAAAATACCATTCCACTCCACGTCAAATTGAGATCTGCTCCCGAGATGTAACATAACCTTTAATATATTTTCTGAGTTCGCCGATTCTTTGAGTCTTCTGTCGATTTTCTTTTTCGAATCCTTCACGAACGGAGTTTTCGCGTTGTTAACGCACATCGCAAAAAAGATTCATAAGATTGCGTGAATGTAGCGTGGCAGAAGCTAGATCATATAGGGGAAGAATTATTCAAAAACTTAATCTCGTTACATTTTTTGTAATGAGATTGCTTTTTTCATCGGCAGTTTTCTCGAATGGCCTTGTTTGCTATCGTCTATGGCGATGAATGAAACCTATAATAAATTTAATTGACGAAGGGAAAACTGAAGATGAATTTTTTCAAAAAGATAGCTGATTTCTTCCGAAGGCTTTTTGAAAGGCGAGCAAGCAACGAAGCAGAGACACCGGTTACCGAAAGGCCATATGTCCCACCAAAAGTCGAGCCTGCCATCAAGCAACGGATCTTCTACAACGTTATCTTCAAAGACCCTTTCGGTAACTCTACCTTGACCCATGAGATAGACCGAATCATCGTAAGACCAAACGGCATCTTTTGCATTGAAGATAAAGATTGGAAAGGCGTCATCTATGGTTATGAGAACGACCTAGAATGGGAGCAAGCCCTCGGCAATGGGAACATCATCAACCATCATCGAAATCCGATCGTTCAAAACGAAACCCACAAGGATGTCCTCGAAGAAATCATCGACGCTAGTGAACACGATTACGTCATCCCCGTTGTTGTCATGGCGGAGAACAATTCTCCCATTCAGAATAGTGAAAAGGTGGTAAACTCCCGCAACCTTGAGAACTTCATGCGCACCCACTCATCTTTCGACCCAGAGCTGGACGATGCGGAGTTCGATGATCTTTGTGATTGCATTGCAAAGGCCGACCACTCCTCGACGATATCCCACGAAGAGCACGTCCGGAACATAAGAAGAAACCATCCCGAATAAGGGATTTAATCAGGCAGTGTCCATACAGGCGAGAGACCGCTATAGCTGCCTTTCTATTGAGATTATCGTTTCCGATGGAACCAGCAATCTTTACGGACATGTATTTCGTTTTATTTTCTAATTCTCTTCCTTAAGTCAAATTCTGCCAGCATGCTACCTGACTTTAGGCTGGAACCCTAAAATATAGTTTAAATCCTAAAACGGGAATTGATTACGCGAAAGGATCTCACTTCCTTGTTCTTAGATTTTTGGAGAACCGCATCCTTTTCGTTTGGGGATATCACTATCCAATCTTGTTTTTTCCAAAAAATTGCGGAAAACGTCTTTGTTTTTCTTTTACTTTGCGTTTAATCCTCTTATCATATAATCGTTAAAAATCAAGAGAATATGCAAAAAAAGTTAATCATCGTCAGCGCGCCGCCGGCCAGCGGCAAAACTTACGTCTCCATGAAATTGGCCGAAACGTTGAAACACGTTGTTTATCTTGATAAAGATAGTTTGGTTCCTTTAAGCAACGTCGCTTATCAAGTAGCGGGATTACCTGCTGCTCGGGAAGGTGAATTCTTTCAACATTATCTTCGCGATGTCGAATATAACGTCATTTTAGACATGGCTTTCCAAGCGTTGAAATATGATGATCTTGTCTTAATTAACGCCCCTTTTACCAAGGAAATCCACACTCCTTCTTTCATCGTCTCGTTGCGGGAGAAATTAGAACATGACTACAACGCCCGCTTGGTTATCGTTTGGGTCACATGCGATATGGAAACCGTCCATCAACGGATGATTGAACGCAATTCCCCGCGCGATGTTTTTAAGCTCAAAAACTTTGATGCATGGGTCAAAACTCAAGATTTTGAGATTCCTTGGAATCTAAAAATCGAAAATGATCCTTATTCCTTAGTCGTCTTTAACAATTCCAACGATCAAGAATTCCGCGCTTCAATGAAGGCGACTGTTCGCCTTTTGGAAGAAAAGAAACGTTAGAAGAACTGATTGATTCTAAAAAAGGGCGGCATCGCAATGCCGCCCTTTTTGCTGTTTTGTTATTGTTTCGCCGCTTCGTAGACGTCTTTGGTGACAAAAATCTCACAAGAAGGATGGTCAACAAGAACGGTGGCAGGCCAAAGCAAGTCTTTTTGCCCTTTTAATAAGGAACGGATGGCGTCGACTTTGCTTAAATCAGAAGCAATTAAAACAATATGGCGGCTCTTCATAATGGTGCCAAGTCCCATCGTAACGGCTTCATGCGGGGTTTCTTCTAAAGAATGGAAGAAACGGGCATTCGCTTCTCGAGTAGATTCCGTCAAGGGAGTGATATGGGTGCGAGAATCAAACGGAGTGTTCGGTTCATTGAACCCAATGTGCCCATCGCGTCCAATGCCAAGAACTTGGAAGTCAACACCACCGGCAGCAGCAATTTCCCCATCGTATTCTTCTGGGTTTCTTTCGGATGGGAAATGCGTGTTTTCCAAACGGATGTCCACCCGTGAGAATAAATTTTCTTTCATAAAATAACGATATGTCGCTTCTTCAAAAGGCGGATTGATATATTCGTCCAAATTGAAAGATTTCGTCTCGCGGAACGAAACTTTTCCTGCCTGATAGGCATTCGCGAGCACGTCATAGACAGGAAGCGGAGAAGAACCGGTTGCTAAACCTAAAATGGCTTTGGGGTTCTTTTGCACTAAAGCAATAATCTCTTGTCCGATTTTTTCGCCGATTTCTTTCGGCGTTTCGCAAACGATGAATTTCATATTTTCCTTCCTTTAATCCAAATATAAAGCGGCGGCGCCTAAGATGCCGGCATCGTTTCCTAAATTCGAAACAAAGATCTTCACAGCCGGCGTGCCGATGAAACCATAATGCGTGGCCTGCAATTTCTTTTCCAATCCTTCCACCAAATATTCTCGTTGATTGGATAAGCCTCCACCGAGAATAATCGCATCCGGACGGAAAAGGTTACAGAAATTCACCAACCCAATGGTAAGGTAATTCTCGTAACGATCGACCACTTCTAAAGCTACTTCGTCGCCTTGTTTTGATGTTTCAAAGGCAGTTTTCCCATCGACTTTGCTTAAATCATGGTCGACATAATCCCACATTTTAGATTCGGGATGAAGCTCCATCGCTTCTTTGGTTTGCCGAATTAATGCCGTAACGGAAGCGTAGGCTTCTAAGCAGCCATGAAGGCCGCAAGAGCAAGGAAGCCCATCCATTTGGATAACGGTATGGCCAAGTTCCGCACCTTTTCCTTCATTTCCAACATAAAGGCGATCGTTTAAATACAATCCCCCGCCGACACCGGTTCCTAAAGTAATTAAGACCAAATTGTGATAAGATTTGCCAACGCCGAATTTTGCTTCGCCTGCCATCGCGGCATTCGCATCGTTTGCAATTCTCGCATCCATGCCTGTTTTCTCTTTTAAGATCTTTACGACGGGCAAGTAATGCCAATTGAGATTGTTTGAAAAATCACAACAACCGGTTTCAGAATTGATGGAACCAGGGCAGCCCACGCCGATGCCAAGATAATCGCTTGGCTTTGTGCCAATCTTCGCTAAGGTTTCATTGATCAACTCACCAAGTTGACCAATGATTTCTTCCCCGCTTAATTCGTGATGGATGGGAAGAACGAATCGTTCCACGATTTTCCCTTCTGAAGTGACAATCCCACCTTTGATCGACGTACCGCCGATATCAATGCCAATGTAATTCATGCTTTTAATACCTCTGTAATAACATAGCTCCCTTGTCCTAGGATTTCGCCTTTCTTGCCCGCTGGCACAAAGAATGTGTCGCCTTTCTGATATGGTAGCCCAGCGAATGTGCCTTGTCCCGATAAGAACGTAATCGAGGCAAAAGACGTTGCCGGAGCAACCACTTCAGAACGTTGTTCCACATTCCATTCATAGGATGTGAAATAACGGCAAGAACCAATCGTGTGGGGTGGAAAAGAAGGACGAGAATACGGTTCATAACGAAGGACCTTTAGGGCCTTTTCGACATGGAGTTCCCGTGGTTTTCCATCTTTTCCGATACGACCATAGTCATAAAGACGATAGGTCAAGGTGCTATTTTGTTGAATTTCAATGACGGTGACGCCTTTTCCAATCGCGTGCACCGTACCAGACGGAATGAAATACGATTCTCCCGGATGAACGGGGATAAAATTCAATAATTCAAGGATCGTTCCGTCTTGGATCTTTTGCCGCACTTCATCCGCGGAGGTTTGTCGTTTGAATCCGACATAAAGCCCCGCTCCTTCTTCTGCGGCAATGACGTACCACATTTCGGTTTTGCCATATTGCCCTTCATGGCATAAGGCATATTCGTCGGAGGGGTGCACTTGCACCGATAGGTTATCCGCGGAATTAATGAGTTTGATTAAAACTGGGAAAAACGGGAAAGAAGCAGGAAGAGAACCGATGTCTTCTTTCGAAGCCACATCCATTAAGCGCTTGCCACTTTCTTTGCCTGAAGCAATAAACGAAGGACCAGCTTCATTAAACGATAATTCCCAACATTCGGCGATGGTTGGTGTAGGGGCTTCTTTGCCCCATTCTTTCAACAACGTTCCGCCCCAAATGTAATCTTTAGTAGACGGTTTTAGCTTGCTAATTTCCATAGGCGTATAACATTCTACCAAACTTCCCTCAAAGGAAGCGCATTTTTCTTCGAAAGATTGAAATTAGTAAAATAACGGCTCTGTTTTACATGTCTACTGATAGAACGCCCTTTTGAGGTAGAATAGTCCCGCCAAACCAAACCGCCCAAGCAGACTCCGGCCGAACGGAGGATG
>CADAUN010000077.1 GCA_902791085.1 uncultured Erysipelotrichaceae bacterium
TTTTTTTATTCATAGCTAATGACCTCCTTAGCCTTAATCCGTTTTTCTTCTGCGCTGTCTTTTTCAAAGAAATAAAGGTGAGCAAAATCAAAGCAAATAGACAGGGCAGTTCCGCTTTCCGCTTTCACCTTTTGTTTCGTTTTTAATACAAACGATTGATTCCCTAACTTACCGTATACGTTATATTCCGAACCTAACATTTCGAAATAATCGAGTGTGGCAGGAAGTAACGAAGAAACGTCGGTGTTACGCTTTCCTCCCTCTATATATACGTGTTCAGGACGCACTCCCAGAGTGATTTCCTTTCCTTCATAAGGAGCGAGAAGTTGTTGGCTCTTTTCGTCCAATGGCAAAACCACATCAGCAGAAGCGAAATGAAATTCGCCTGCCTGATAAACGCCTTCAAAAAAGTTCATCGCCGGAGAACCGATAAAGGACGCTACAAAACGGTTCGCAGGGTCGTTATATAGTTCTTCTGGGGTGCCAGTCTGCTGAATCTTGCCGTCTTTCATGCAAACGATACGATCCGCCATCGTCATGGCTTCGGTTTGATCATGAGTGACATAAATCGTCGTTGCCCCGACTTGCTTATGAATCTTGATGATTTCGCCACGTGTTTGCACTCGTAATTTGGCATCTAAGTTAGATAAAGGCTCGTCCATCAAGAATACTTTGGGTTGCCTGACAATCGCTCTCCCTAATGCCACACGTTGCCTTTGGCCGCCAGAAAGCGCGCTAGGCAAACGGAATAGATAACGAGTCAAATCAATCGAAGCAGCAACCCGATTGATTCTTAAATCCATTTCCTCTTTGCTTAGATGACGATATTCCGTCAAAGGAACTTCGTGGTGTTCCAAGTAATCGATTCTCGCTTGTGCTTCTTGAATTTGCACTTTCTTTTGCTCGATAAGCTCATTGCCGCGTTGTTGCACCTCTTCTTCTTGATGGTGATTCATCTTTCTTTCCGCGTAAGCAATGTCTTTGGTTAAAGACTCGATTTCTTTTTTCCGTCTTTTGATTTCATCCCGATCGATGCCAATCACTGGCTGGCGTAGAGCTTGAATTTGGTCTTCTATAGCAAACAGTTTTTGATAAAGTTCGGTGTATTGGGCTAACAAGGTCTGGGAATTTTGATTTTTGACAAATAAGGATACGACTTTCTTGATTTCTTTACGAAGCGGCTTTTCTTGTTCTTTTAAGGATGCAATTTCTGCGGATTCTTGATAGATAGGGCACGATAGTTTTCTTAATTCCAAAGCGAATTTCAGATTCTCGTATACCGTCATATGAGGATATAGAGCGTAATTTTGGAACACCATGGCAATGTTACGGTCTTTCGGTTCGACGTGATTCATATAAACGCCGTCGATATAGAAACGACCATTGCTGATGGGCTCAAAGCCAGCGATCATTCTTAAAGTCGTTGACTTACCACAGCCCGATGGGCCCACAAAAACAATAAACTCCTTATCTTTAACCTCGAGGTTAAAATCAAAAACAGCTTGAACGTGATTGGGATAAATCTTATTGATGTGCTGCAAGGAGAGAGTTGCCATGGTAATAAACCTTCCTTCGTTACGGACATTATCGTCGCGATGACAAAGCGAGATAACGATCGCATCGGCCGAAAAACGAGTTGCTAGAACAAGTTTAGCAATTACTATGGATATAAAAATGTCGCTGAGATAGAATTAATTGTCTTAAAATAACTTTTTATGGAAGAGAATAAGAACGAAAATTTCCCAAAAATATTTACTGAAGATTATTCTCTTTATCCCTATGAAAAGGCCAGAACCTATATTATTGCTTACGAATATAGCCCACTTCATAGTCATGATTTTATCGAGTTTTTCTATGTGCTTCGTGGTACTTCTGGTCATTTTAACAATGGACAAAAACAAATTATAAAACCGGGTGATTCTTTTCTTTTCCCCTTAGGAGTAAGCCATCAATTTGTTTTGTCCGATAATAACTTTATTCATCGTGACATCATTTTTCGTAAGAACTTTTTTAAAAGTATATGCGATTTCTATCAGCCGGGGTTATATGAAAAGTTCGTTCAAGGGCAGCATGCGTTTTATGCCAGTATTTCATCTCATCGAATCTCACAATTCGAATTTTTTGGGAGCCGCTTGCACAAATTTGATCAAAGCCAAGACAGAAAAGAATATGAAAATATGTTGGCATCTTTGGTGGTTGCTTTGCTCTTAGAAAGAGGAAGCGACAAAGCAACGTCCCACAAAAATCCTGACTGGCTGAATCAGTTAATTACCATGTTATCAACCGCTGAGAATTTTAATATTCCTTTAGCCAATATTCTGAAGCATTTTGATTATGCACCTCAATACATCATGCGTATTTTTAAAAAGAACACCGGCTTAACCTTAACGGAATTTTTTAACAACCAAAAATTGCTTCAAGCCCACTTCTTGTTAGAAAATAGCAACTTGCCAATCAAAGCCATCGCTCAACAATGCGGTTTTCACGATGTGATTTATTTTTATCACTGTTATAAACGTGAATTTGAGGAATCGCCAAAGCAAACCAGGCTTAGAATCGATGAAAAAATCGTAAAAAGTTCGGCAAAATAAGCAATAAATGCTCTAGGTGAATCAAAACGACCTGCTTGCCAATGTTTGATATTCGGCAAATCAGGTCGTTTTTTGATTGTCTTTTTAGGCAAGCAAGAAGGTTATGCAATCTCTTTTAATTGCTCTCGTAAGAAAGAGACGGCTCCTTCGATTTCTTTCTTCGCGTCGCCTTTGGCTTCGTATTCAATCGTAAGATATCCGTTATAGCCAATGTCTTTTAATGCCTGAAGATAACGTTTCCACGGGACAGATCCTTTTCCTAACGGAGTTTCTTGATAAGTGGTGCAAGCCCATTCGCCTTTCTTGCCCCCTTCAATAAAGGCAAGATATACATCGCCCGGATGAACTTTGATCAAATTGATTCCGTCTTTCGCATGGGTATGAACGATGTAAGGCGCTAAAAGATGCACCGCATCGGCAGGATCAGAGCCGCCAATCATAATGAGGTTTGCCGGATCTAAATTGACGCCCACCCCTCCTTTGGTCTTTTGTAAGAAACCATACAGGGTTTTGGGATATTCAGGTCCTGTTTCAATTGCCAATGTCACGCCTTGTTCTTTGGCATAGAGCCCGCATTCGGTTAAAGCATCTAACATCACTTGATAACGAGGCTCGCTAGGATCATCGGGAATGACACCAATATGAGTGGTCACCACATGCGATCCGAATTCCTTGGCCAAATCGACAATGCGTTTGGTTCGTTCAATTCTCGCAGGATTGAGTTTGGCATCATGGAAGCCACATCCCCCCATGTCACCGCATAAAGCACTGACTTCCAAATGATTTTCTTTCAGTTTCGCTTTGATGCTTTCTTTTTCTTCTTCACTCATGTCAGGGCTAAATTTCCCTAACGTTGCATAGATTTGAACCCCATCCAAACCTAATGCGTGTGCTTCCTCTAAAGCAGAAGGCAAATCCTTCATCTTTAGACAGTCGGTAATCACACCAATTTTCATAATGTTTTCCTCCCTTCTTGGTAAATCCAAGAAATCATTTTTTGTGTTTTTAACGCTTCTTCTCCGCTTAAGAAGAAGGGCTTGTGGTGGAGCAAGCAATCATAAAAATCACGAATCTCAGAGTCGTGTTTGTGCCCCCAATAAGTCGGCCTTCCATCCGCTTTAAAGGTATCTTTCGAATCCGGATGGATTTCTTCTTTGGTGCCATCGTGATAAGAAATGTAGGCATCGTCATAGCCAAAACGAACGTCGCCTTTGGTGCCATGAATTTCTAAAGTGACCGGTTCGTCACTAAAGAAATTATTCGTCGCATAGAAGCAATAACGAACGCCAGAGGCATAATCCACATAGCCAACGGCCGTGTCTTCCACCTTCATCTCCGGATGACCGAGATTCGCAAAGGACGCTTTAACACGAACGGGCGTATCGCCAATCATCCAATTGATTAAATCCATGGAATGAATGGCTTGATCAATTACTACGCCTCCTCCTTCTTTTTCCCAAGTTCCCTTCCAAGAGGAAGATCGATAATAATCCGGGCTGCGGTTCCAAGTTAAAACGCTGGAAGCAGAGATGATTTTGCCGAATTTGCCTGCTTCGATTCTCGCTTTCACGCCTTGAGGGGCGGTATCATAACGAATTTGAAAAATCACGCCGTAAAGGAGCTTCTTTTCTTTGGCTACTTTGACAGCCCGCATCGCGTCTTCGTAAGAAATGGCCATTGGTTTCTCACTTAAGACGTTGATGCCATGCTCGAATGCCAGTAAGGCATAAGGAACGTGAAGATAATGCGGCAAACAAAGGTGAACTGCATCTAGTTTTTCTTTGGCCAACATTTCTTCATAGTCTAAATAGCCATGAACATTCGGATGCTTTGCTAAGAAATTCGCTAAGACTTCAGGGTTATTGTCACAAACGGCGGTTAATTCAACCGTCGGTGATAACGACAAAATCGCATCAACGTGGCAAAAGGAAATGCGGCCTAACCCAACAACTGCGGCACGAAGCATAAATTTTATTCTCCTTCGCGGAAGGACAATTCTTGATGAATATCGCTGCTACGATAAATAGCTTCTAGCAATTTCATCGTTTCTAGGACCTCATCCACGTTGCCTTTGTTCTTTTTCCGATCGTGCAACGATTGAATGAAGGCGCGATCTTCGCATTCATACATATCGGGGATTGGGTGATCCCATGTTTCGCCTTTTAATGTGTCTCCATTCCAATAGGTGAAGCCGCCGTAATAATTGAGACGGATGCCACCTTTTGTGCCGATGAAATCGATAAACATGTTGTCATCGTCGATATTGTTTGCCCAAGCGCCCATGAAGGTGATAGAGGCTTTGTTGGTACGAATATAGCCAGTGACATAATCTTCTACATCATTGACCCCGTGTTCGATGTCTTTCGTATCCTCTGCCCACATCGTGAGGTAGTGATATTCCTTCATGTTCTTGCCTACGCCTTGATAAGTGTCCGCAGTGACCGTTTCCACTTTCGCACCACCTAAGCAATACAAAATTAAATCAAAGAAATGGACGCCCCAATCGATTAAGACACCGCCGCCCGATTGAGATTTGTCCGTGAAAGCGCCGCCAATGCCCGGAATTTGTCGGAAGCAACGGAAATTGCATACCACGTTATAGACATCGCCAAGTTTTCCTTCGGCAATGATTTTTTGAATCGCTTCTATCGTTGCTTTGTAACGATTGCATACGCCGATTTGGAGCAACCGGTTTTTCGCATCAGCTTCTTCTTTCATGGCTTTAGACAGTTCATAATTCACCGTAACCGGTTTTTCACAAAAAACGTCTTTTCCCGCCTTTAATGCGTCCATCGTAATTTGGTAATGGGCGTAATTCGGTGTCAAAACATAAAAAGCTTTGACTTCGGGATCGCTTAAAGCGATGTGATAGTCTTCGATGGCTTGTTCGCATTCCGGAAAATCGTGACGATAAGCATCTGCCTTTCCGGGAATGATATCGCAAGCGTATTTCACGCGAATCAATCCCTCTTCTGCGAGATGTTTTAATGCATTCCCGTGACCAAAACGCGCAATACGGCCACAACCAATGATGGCCAGAACAATAGGTTCGTTCATTTTATGCCTCCTTTGAGACGGCTAATCATATTGTAATCAACCAATCGCGCGATTCACCATAGCCATCATTTATGAAAAACATATCTTTTTTTAAGGAACTGATTCAGCGTTTCTAAAAAACGATGGGCCCAAATCGAATGGCGATGGTTCTTTCATTTTTCTAAAGAAAATACGTGGTAATCGAAAGAAAAATAACAACGCTTTCCCCCTTTTAAAGAAAGCATCATAAAGCAAATGAACATATGCTAATATTTTGTTTATGGAGCCATTAAAACCGCAAAAAGCCTTTTATCATCTTGATGAAAACCACATTTTTGAACCGGTAGCTTATGGAGCGGTTGCCTTGCATCAAATTGGGCGCCTCTATGCAGGAGAAGCAACCGCAATTTTGCCCCATATGCATCTTGGCTGGTTTGAATTAACGATGGTTACGGCAGGGCATGGAACAGTGACAACAAACGAAACCAATTATGAGGTAAAGGCCGGAGACATTGTATTGTCGTTACCGGCTGAAAAACACGCTATCTCTATCGATCCCAAGAATCCTTTGCGTTATGATTTTTTCTCATTTTCCGCCGCTGATGACACTTATCGCACCGTTTTAAAAGAATTGGCTCAAAACGCAAGACAAAGTCGTCGTGTCTTTCAAGACGAGCGCATTTCTTCTCTTTTGAGTCTTGCGTTAGGTGAATTCTTTCCCGCTCCACAAAAGCCGAATCCTGTTTTGGTGGCCTCTTTGTTATCGGCGATTGTTTCTTATGTGATTCGTGATTTTGCAATCCAAGCCCGTTCTTCTGCTCTACCCTCGAAAGCCGATGAGTTGGTATATCGCTTAACCCATTATATTGATACCCATTTAACTTCGATGCGTTCATTGCAGGAAGTAAGCCTCGCATTTGACTATAACTATGCTTATCTTTCCGCGTTTTATCGAAATCAAACGGGAGAAACATTAAAAGAATATTGGGATTCTCGTCGTTTTTTAGCTGCTTGCACTTTCTTAGAAAACGGAAAATCCTGCGAAGAAGTAGCTGAATTATTGCATTACAGTTCCTCTTTTGCCTTTTCTAAGGCATTTCGAAGAATCCACGGGCAAAGTCCCAGAGAATATATAAAATCAAAACGCTCTTTAGGAAAGTAAGATGTCACAAAGAGATTGATATTGTCTCAAAGACAAATCTTCTGGCCGTAAGGAAGAGGCTATCCCCGCTTTCACAAGAACAGTTTTTGCTTTTTCGCTGTCCTTTAAATAAGAAGAAAGATTGTTTTGGATCGTCTTTCTTCGATGTAAAAAGCAAGCGTTTATGATGGCGTATTGCTTTTTGACTTTAGCAAAATCTAAATGGGGATAGAAAGAGAAGGAGAAAACAACGGAATCGACAGAAGTCGCTTCCAATAGCAACCGTTCTAAAATTCCGGAAGTAATGTAATAAGGAAGATTGCCGATGATTTTTTGATAAGAAGAAACGTCGTAACGCATGATGTTACCGATTTGAGGGTGAACATTAGGAAACAGCTGAAAATCATTCTTTAATTTGGTGACCAATCCTTCATCAATGTCAATGAGATCCGCTTCGGCGGGAGAAGCCGCAATAAAATAAGACAATGAACCAGCGCCGGAACCAATTTCTAGCACATGGTCTTGCTTTGTTAAATCGGCGGACGAAACAATACGAGAAGCAACTCCAGAATCAATTAAAAAGTTTTGCCCTACTTCATGTTTGGCCAGCAGTTTATATTCTGCGATGGTACGAAAATAAGTTTCAACGTCCATTCTGGCAAATCTCCTTTAAGGTTTGACGGGTATACCCTAACGCGCGGAGACGTGACAATAACGTCTTTCCGTTCGTATGGCCCAAATGTAAGGTGTCTTCTAGTTCTTTCCGTTTCTTAACGGAATCTTCTTGCCCAACGAGCCCGAAAGCATATAGATCAGTCATGGTTAAATCGCTTTGGGGCGAAGGAGCAGACGGAACGAGATGCGATATCGCGTCTAAAATGGTCGCAGGATCGGATTCAGCCACTCCGACTTTATGTCGTTTTATGGACTTCTCTTTCGGCACAAAGGCGTTTTGGGCGGAAGGGATTTCATGATTCAAGATGTCACGAATCCGTTTTCCTGGCGCGTCGGGATCGGTCAAAATGATAATCGGTCTCGTTTTGGAGATTTCTTTTAGATAGTCTATTGTTCCACGTGAAACCTCAGAACCATTTGTCAAAACAATGTCACAATCTAGAAAAGAATCGATAAGGTCTTTATCTGTTTTTCCTTCGACAACTAAAACGGCATCCAAATGTTGCTTTTTCATGGTTTCACGTGAAAGAGATTCGCAAAGTTATCTGCGACTCTTTTTTCCATCTCCGAAGGAGAAATTCCTTTTAAACTCGCCATCGCCTTTAAAATTCCAACGATGTGACAAGATTCGTTTTGTTCCCCGCGATAGGGCACTGGAGCAAGGTAAGGGCAGTCTGTTTCGGTGAGAATCCGGTCCAAAGGACAAGAAACAACTGCCGCTTTCGGCGTCAAAGCATTCCGGTAAGTGATTGGGCCATCAAAACCAAAAAATAACCCAAGTGGCAAGAAACGTTCTAGCATTTCAGGAGAACCGCTATAGCAATGCAACACCGCTCCCGCCTTCGGAAGGTGATGGCTTAAGATTTCATAAGTATCGTTCGCCGCATCTCGCGCGTGTATGGACAATGGCAGCCCTCGTTCGTTTGCTAAATCGATTTGACGAATGAACCATTCTTTTTGCTTTTGACGGATTGCTTCCTCTGAAAACCAATGGTAATCAAGGCCAATTTCTCCAATCGCCACTACTTTGGGATCAAAAGAAAGACGCCGAATGGTTTCCAAATCGTCTTCGTCGCACCCTTCTAAATTTTCGGGATGAATTCCTACGGCTGCATAAACGGAAGGAAATTCATGCGCGATTTCAATTGCTTTTTGAGAAGAAGGAGCGTCCCATCCAACGACAAGAAAAGACGTCACGCCCGCTTCTAACGCGCGGCGATACACATCTTTACGAATGGGATATAACGCTTCATCGTTCCAATGGCAATGAGAATCTAGCATGTTATTTACCTACACAAAAACGGGAGAAGATTTCGTCGGTTAAATCTGTGGTAACTCCTTCTCCTAGCAATTGCCGGGATAAGTTGTATGCAGATTGTAACGGAACGGACACCAAATCGATTGGCAAATCGTTTAAGGCATCTTGTTTCGCTTCTGTTAACAAAGTATCGATTTGACGTAACAATCCTAATTGACGCGCACTGTTTAAGCTTGGAGTATCAAATGCTGAAGATCCGGCAATTCCTAACGCGTCATACATGGCGTCCAATAAAGGTTTGATATGGTGATGCAAAGCAGAAATATAGAGACGTCCTTTTTCTTTTTGAGGAACAAGATCCTCTTTGTTTTCCACCGGAATCAAAATCTTGTCTTTGGCCAAGGAGGCGATGCGTTTTGCTTCTCCTTCATCTTTTTGAGTCGCGTCTAATACCAAGATGACGATATCGGCTTTTTGAATGGCTTCTTCCGATTTCTCAATCCCTTGCGCTTCAATGCCATCTTGCGATTCATGAATGCCTGCCGTATCTAACAAATGAAATTCCACACCGCGATAAGAAAAGTCTCCTTCGACAATATCACGCGTTGTTCCTGGAATTGGCGATACAATCGCCTTATCTTCCTGTAATAAAGCATTTAACAAAGAAGATTTGCCAACATTCGGTTCGCCAACCAAAGCCACTTTAACGCCGTCTTTAATGATTTTGCCTTCTTGCCCAGAACGAATTAAATCTTTCAAAAGAGAATGAATTTCATCGACGGAAGAGGCGATTTTTGTTTTATTAGCTTCTTCGATATCGGTATATTCCGGATAATCGATATTGACTTCGATTAAGGCCAATAAGTCGGCAATCTTGGTTTTTAAGGGCTCCACCAATTTCGAGGTTTTGCCTTCTAAAGACATCAAAGAGACGTTCTTTGCTTCTATCGTGCGGGCATTAATCATGTCGTTTACCGATTCCGCTTCGATTAAATCCATTTTGCCATGAAAAAAGGCTCGAGAAGAAAATTCGCCATGGTCGGCATATTTTGCCCCGCGTTTTAAGTAAGCCTGGATGATTTCTCCGACGATCACCATCGATCCGTGACAAGAGATTTCTACAACGTCTTCGCCGGTCATCGTATGAGGACCTTTGTAGGCATAGAGACAAACTTGATCGATGTCGTTCCCGTTATCGGACAACGTACCGAAGTATATCGTTCTTGTTTTGGTTTCACTGACTTTTCGATTAAATAGGCTGTCCGTCATTTCAAAAACACCGTCACCAGAAAGACGAATCATCGCTAAAGCGCTTTTGAAGGGTGGCGTGGCTAAGGCAATAATCACATGGTTATTCATAAGACAAAAACATTATACATGTCCTAAAATCGAAATGCCTTTTAGACGAATTAGATTTCGCTCGTCAACGCAAAATCACCTTTTTGAATCCAATGACATTTTCGGAAAATCCAGTCAATCAAGAAAACCAACACCAATGGAGCAGCCACCGTCATTCCTAAAAGAGCTAAAACAACGTCCCATCGATAAGAGAACGCATCAAAGAAATTAAGTTGCCCAACAAAGGCGCAAGTGCCCATGCCAGCACCAACGGACAAACTAGATGACACGTTTTCTCCCAATGCTTCATAAGGAAGCAACATGGCAAGCGGACCTAACAGCATAGAAGCCAAAATGGTAGGAAGCCACAAAATCGGTTTTTTCACAATGTTTTTAAATTGCAGCATGGAAGTGCCGATGCCGACCGCTAAAACGGAGCCCCATTTGTTGTCATGTGCCGTTTGTAAGGCAAAGCCTAGCATTTGGGTGGAGCAGCCAATTAAGGCGCTTGCAGCCGCCATTGGAACGTTGCCCATTTGAATGGCAACGCAAATCGCTACCGAACTAATCGGCGCCGTTAAGGCCATACCTACCAAAGCGCTTACGATAATGCACATTAAGAAGGGCACCACCCCAAAACTTTTTTGAATGACAAAACTAATCCCAATCGTGATATAGTGCACCCATTCTGCCAACAAGAAACTATAAAGAATGGCCGTCGCCAACCCAATCAAAGGAATCAAAATTAAATCGACCGGTGTCTTTTTCCGCATCACGATTTTAACGGAAAAATAAGCCAACAAGGCGGCAACATAACACGATAAGGGGTCGTTAATCAGTCCGACCTTCCATTGGGCAATGTTCTCTTGGTTTGCCAGCCATTGAAATTCATAATTGCCAACATATCCGGCCGCCATCATGGCAACCACCATGACACCGTTTAGTTTTAAGGATAGGGCAACTCCTAATCCGATGCCGGCACCCATTAATCCCTGAACAACCTTGGCCCACGTTGCCATTTGATCGAAATAAGGAATCCGCGAAAACAAATTCAATACTGTCCCAATAATTAACGTCCCAAATAACCCGATGGCCATGCCATTCGTGGTTTTCATGAAAAAGGATTTCACGGGGCGTTGTTTTTTGCTGGCTTCGTTCATGATTTCTCCTGCTTTCGTAAAAATTCTATCCGATTTTTGGAAGCAAAAAGAGGTTTTCTCTTAGAAACCCCTTTCTTATCGAAATTGCTGCCACGAAAAAAAGGGCAGTTAAGATTTTTCATTTCTTAACAGCCCCTTTCATTCATAGATGTCCCTTCTATGCCCCACTTTCACGATTTCGACAACAAGCTCAAAGTCGATTATCTCGGTGATTGCTCTAGCCAGTTCGCGATTATCACCCTTGTGTAGCGGTCGAGCTTGTTCATCTCCCGGACGGCTTTCTCTGAGTATCTTAAATGATATCCTTCTCCGGTCATAAGCCCATGAGCCTCTCGGCTTCATCCACCGAGTAGGTTTTCTCGGCGCCGTTTCTGATTCTTTTGGATACCTCTTCAGCTTCCGCCAGATCGTACTTTTCCTCAATGGCTTCGAAGAAAGCTCTCTTTATCGCCTCAGAGAGCGTGACTCCTTCGCATTTTGCGTAGGCGTCCGCGATCTTCCTTTGCTCGTCGGTCATCCTGATTGTAACGTTCATTTTCTTCGGCCTCCTTCTTGACGTCCTTAATGTAGTGTATTGCAAGGCAATTTTCAAAACAAAATAAAAATCCGCGTCTTCAAGGCGCGGTTTTTCGATCAGGCCTATAAGGCCGATTACTGGCAGGGGCAATCTTGCCCCTCTTAAAATTGCCCAATTG
>CADAUN010000078.1 GCA_902791085.1 uncultured Erysipelotrichaceae bacterium
GTGGGCAGGCCAAAATACATCCCAGGTCCGAACCATCCGTGGAGGAAGTACGTAGTAAAAGCCAAGAAAGGGTAGAAACAAATTACGTCATAATGACACGCTTTAAAAAGTAAAATCACTGCTATAAAAGATACTGCCAAATGAAAAGAACTGGTCAAAGATAGAGGAGCTTAATTTCAAAGGTGACGCCATCGTTCCTCAAGACGACCGATATGGATCCGTTAGAACAACCTTTTTTGGTTTTTCATCTCCCCCTTTAAGCGAATCCTAACCAATTCGTGAATGCCATAAGTCAATGCATAAATTTTGCCTCAAAGAAAAGAGACCCTCCAGTTGGAAGTCCAACTTTTGGGTCTCACCTCAAGAAACGCGGTTTTGTGCTTTAGAAGAGGATTACAAACCAAACTTCTTAATAGCCGCCCAACGATCTTGCGCGTACTTCTCGCATTTCGTGAGAAGTTCTTCCGCATGTTCGGGGTTCACCACTGGAAGTTGAGAGAAGCGAGTTTCGTGCATCAAGAAGTCGCGGAACTTCGTCCAATCTGGTTCTTTGCAGTCAATTTGGAGACCAACTTTGCCTTCAGCAACCAAGCGTGGATCATAACGGAAGGTGGTGAAGTAACCGCATTCGACGGCTTTCTTTTCTTCCGAGATGGAATTCACCAAACCACCTTTGATATGTTGTTCGGCGCAAGGGCAATAGCAAATGACGAGAGAAGGTCCATTGTAAGATTCGGCTTCTTTCAGGGCTTTAATGGCCGCCATCGGATTGGCGCCAAGCGCAATCTGAGCCACATAGACGTGACCATAAGACATGGCCATGAGAGCGAGATTCTTCTTGGCTTCTTTCTTTCCGGAAGCAGTGAATTTATTAATGGATCCTGTTTGTGAAGACTTAGAAGCTTGACCGCCAGTATTGGAATAGACTTCAGTATCTAAGACTAAGACATTGACGTCTGCTTCGTTGGCCAACACATGATCGAGTCCGCCGTAGCCAATATCGTAAGACCAGCCATCTCCGCCGATGATCCAAACGGATTTTTCAACGAGGTCGCGTTCGTAGTGCTTGAGTTCCTTGACGGCTTCGTCTTTCGACGCATCAACCGCTTTGACAAGCACAGGAACGATCTCACGCTCAGCAGCACGATCTTTCTTGCTTAAAGCTTCCAAATACTTTTTGGCAGCATCTTTCAGATCCGCTTCGACTGTTTCAGAAGCAACCGCCGCATTCAAGATACGGACGATTTGCGTCATCTTATAGTCGTTGGCAATCCGCATGCCGAATCCATATTCAGCATTGTCTTCGAATAAGGAGTTCGCCCAAGCAACGCCTTCACCGTTTTTGTCTTTCACAAACGGAGTCAATGGGGTAGACCCGCAATAAATCGAAGAGCAACCAGTGGCGTTCGCGATTAAGAGATCGTGGCCAAAGAGTTGAGAAAGCAGACGATAATAAGGAGCTTCACCGCATCCTGCGCAAGCGCCGGAGACTTCCATGTAAGGACGTAAGAAGCCAACACCTTTGACGGTATTCGTCGGGAAGATATCAGTCTTTGGCGTCACATGATAATAGCAATAGTCAGCAGCAACTTGTTCGGCAAATTGCGATTTCGCTTCTTTCATCACCAAAGCGAAGTGATCATTACCAAGGCGTTTTGCCGCTTGGTTAGCCATACATTCAGAAGCGCAAAGTCCACAACCAATGCAGTCTTCTGTTGCCACGGTGATCCGGAACTTAAGACCATTGGCTTTTGGCGAACCAACCGCTGGTTTCACGGAATTCTTGATGAGATCGGGAGCTTTTTCAAGTTCTTCTTCATTCAAGAGATAAGGACGGATGGTAGCATGAGGGCAAACAAAGGAGCATTGATTGCATTCGATGCAGTATTGCGGATTCCAGACAGGAACGCGGTCCGCGATGGCGCGTTTTTGACGGAAGGTAATATTTTCTTCCATCGTGCCATCCGGCAACTCGAACTTCAAGAATTCGGAAGTGGGGAGTTCATCGCCATCCAGCCGATCAATGGTGCCGACGTATTCGTCAAAATATTCGTCCCCTGTGTCTTCGAGGACTTTGGCAGTCGGAAGATTAATCCACGCGGGATCCACTGGAACTTGACGAAGACCTTGTGCGCCAGTATCGATGGCACGGTAGTTCATTTCGACAACATCCATGCCCTTCTTTTCATAAGTCTTCTTGGCGAATTTCTTCATCCATTCTTCCGCTTGTTCATAAGGCATGATTTGCGGATTCAATTTGAAGAAGGCTGCTTGTAAAGTGGTATTCGTATGACGTCCCATGCCGGCTTCGGCAGCGAGTTTATTCGCATCGATGACATAGAATTTGACATGTTTTTCTGCCAAAAGGTGCTTCATACGGTTTGGCATGGCTTTGAAGAGTTGTTCATCGCTCATGTCCGTATTGAGTAAGAAAGTGCCACCATCTTTGAGATTCGAAATAATATCGAATTTCAAAATATAGGTATCCAAAGAGCAGGAGATGAAATCAGCATTCTTGACATAATATTCAGAATGAATTGGTTTTTTGCCAAAGCGGAGGTGCGAACGAGTCGTTCCACCGGCTTTGCGGGAATCGTATTGGAAATAAGCTTGCGCATATTGTCCCGTAGCGTCACCAATGATTTTGATAGAGCTCTTGTTGGCAGAAACAGTTCCGTCGCTTCCAAGACCATAGAATAAGCAAGAAGTATAGTCTTGATTGATTTTGAAGGATTCATCGGTTGGGATAGAAAGATGCGTCACATCATCGTTGATGCCAACGGTGAAGCCAGTCCAATTCTTCTTGGCATTTAAGAAATCATAAACAGATTTGATGTCTTTCGGTTGGGTATCTTTCGAAGAAAGACCATAACGGCCACCCAAGATTTGTTCGAAGTGACGGCCTTCGTGATACATTGCAGCAACCACATCGAGATAAAGCGGTTCTCCTTCGGAACCATTTTCTTTGGTACGGTCAAGAACAGCGATTTTCTTAACGGAGGAAGGAATGACATCTGCGAGCAATTTGCTTGAGAACGGACGATAGAGATGAACTTTCACCAAACCGACGTGTTCTCCAGCGGCATTGAGGGCGTCCACTACTTCGCCAGCAGTTTCGGTCACCGAGCCCATCGCGATAATCACGCGATCCGCATTCGGATCGCCGTAATACACGAACGGAGCATAAGGACGGCCAGTTAAGCGCGTTGCTTCTTGGAAATATTTTTCCGCGACAGGAAGAATCGCATCCCAATGGGTGTTTTGCGCTTCTCGAGCTTGGAAATAAATATCATCGTTTTCTGCGCCACCACGAGTGACAGCGTGAGTATGCGGGTTCAAAGCACGAGCGCGGAACGCTTCCACTTTGTCCATCGGAAGTAATTTCTTCCATTCTTCTTTGTCCACGAATTCCACATTTTGAACTTCGTGAGAAGTACGGAAGCCATCAAAGAAATGCATGACCGGGGTCGAAGCATCAATGGCAATTAAGTGAGCAACGGGAGCCAAATCGGCGATTTCTTGGACGGAACCGGAGCAAACCATCGTAACGCCCGTTTGACGGCAAGCATAAATATCGGCTTGATCGCCAAAAATGGAAAGCGCGCGAGTGGCTAAAGAACGTGCCGCTACATGAAGAACGGCCGGCAATAATTCCCCACACCACTTATAAAGGTTAGGAATCATGAGCAACAACCCTTGTGAAGCGGTATAGGTAGTTGCTAACGCGCCGCCTTGCAAAGCACCGTGAACGGCGCCGGAAGCCCCTGCTTCGGACTCCATTTCGACCACTTTGACGGGAGAACCAAAGAAGTTCTTCTCGCCCTTTGAGGCCATGACGTCCACATTTTCTGCCATCGGAGACGATGGGGTAATGGGATAAATCGCTGCTACTTCAGTGAAGTAATAGCTTTCCATAGAGGCAGCGGTGTTGCCATCCACGGATTTAAATGTCTTTTTGATTTCAGGCATGATATTTGAAATCTCTCCTTATACGTCTCAAGTATAGGAGTTTTTTTACCTAGGTAGCAAACCTTTTTTGCGGAATAAAAGAACGCTTTGTTAAGAAACAGGGAAAGCTACTTTTTCCGATGGTGTATCCAAAGGAGAAGAACCACTCCTCCTAAAAGCAAAATAACGCCCGCCGCAACAAAGATAGGCCAAAGCAAAAAATCTGGTTCGGACGCACGAGTAATTTCCGTAGAAGACGCGATGCTATCAAAAGAAGAGGAGGAGGAAAGAGAAGAGCTACTAGAGGTAGGGACATTCGCTTCGGGACGTGGCTCATTCCCTTGGAAGTTCCAGGCGGAGTAGCGTTTCCGTACTTCCTCATAACGAGCATCAACGCTTTGTAAGAATGTTTCAGTGGCTTTATTCGTTTGATAAAAAGCAATCGAATCAGCAGTCATCGCGCGATATTCATCGCCAAGCGAAAGCCAAACATCCGGATCATAAGAATTGGTGTTCGCTAAGAAATAAGTTGCCCAGGCATTGGCTTGCTCTTCCGGCGTGAAGGAAGCTTCTTTTCCTTCGCGACAAACGATAGACAAAGAAGTGATTTGAACGCGTTTTTTGCCTCCGTCATTAGAAATTGTGATGGTGTCACCTTGAACGCCTTCTCCAAAATCAAAGACCATCTCCGTTAAGCTTGGTGTCATCGTAACGGAATGACGAATAGAACTAATCACACAAGTCACGACGGGCGTTTCGCCAGAAAAAGAGGTAACTGCTAATTTCACTTGACGAATCTGATGCATCGTAGAAGAAGACAAGGTAATTGAACCAGCATTTTTAGAAGAGCCAAGATTGACGTGATCCCCGTTAGATTGGGTGTTAATACCGGAAGAAGAATTTGATGCAGTCCAAGAGGCATCTGACGAAATATAGGAAACTGAACCATTGGCTGTTTTAGGCTGAATGGTAACTTCTTTGTCAGAGGCAACTTCGCCCGGTTTCGCCCCAATATTGGTCACTTTAGCATGGAGAGGAGCCGTTTTGCCTTGATACGAAACCGTTAAAATTTGTTCTCCTAATTTTTTGTTATTTGGCTTAGGCAACGTCACTAAGGACGTAATGTCTTTATTAGATCCATCTGAATAATCTGCTTCCACACGAATATCGCCTTTTGCTTCGTCACCAAAAGGAACGGTCCAACTGCCGTTCACTCTTATGCTCTCAAGAACGACAGGTTCTGGCGAAGAGCTTTGCGAAGAGGAAGAAATAGAAGAACTGCTTGTAGAAGCACTACTAGATGATAGAGAAGAGCTTCCAGAAGAACCCCCGTTGCCCCAGATTTTTTCAATGGCCTCTGGGTGATCAATAAAGGGATTACGATTTTTTTGAAACGCATAAACGGCATTATTGCGGTTGATTTCTTTGAGCGAGACCGGATCTAACTTAGACCAGCGAAGATAAACAGCTAAATAGTCGGGGTCAATGCCTAGCGCACTAGAATAGTCGAATGGCGCATAGGAGCCCCATCCTCCATTTTTCATCTCGTCTTGATAGCAAGTCACAAAATAAAAATAGGTGCGGGCAAAATCGCCTTTGTATTCGTCAGCCACCTCACATACCGTTCCCGAAATGCCTTCATCGGAACACGTTCCTATTTTTACGAACCCATGATGCGAAGAATAGGTGACTTTGCTTGCGTCGACATCGGCGTGGGGATAGGTGGAACGACGATTGTTGACATAACCATCCGTCGGATAGACATGAAAGGCATCGGCTTTCATCGGCGATTTTTTCTTAAAAACAGATTGAGGAATGGTGTGTTCCCGATTATAAGAATCGCCTTCTTTGCTGTAATTCTTCCCTTGCGCGCTTCCACCGGGAACATAATTCGTCTGATCGGAATACATGTCCCAAATCTTGCCATCAGGGCGCACATCGGCAGATTTGTATACGTTCCATAAGCCATCGTATCCGACGTCCTCATGTTTACGAATCAAATGGGAAAGAGACGTTTTTAAAGTTGCTCCTTTTTGCGTCCAATCGATGGAAGAATAATAATCGTCCGCTGCCGCTACCGCTTTTGTGGGACGAGAGAAAAAAGAAACGCCGCTTAAGGCGATGCTAAGGATAGGAAGAAACACGCCAAAAAACGCAGAACGTTTCATGAATTCTTCGCCCTCTTTTTCCGTTTGGCAATCTCACGCTTTACTAACGCTTGTAAAAGATGCAAATCATGATCGGATAGGGTGGCGGCAGGAGAAATCAAGCCCCCGGCGCCCGCCATCTTGTGATAAATAAAATCGCCAATCGAACGATATTCTTGCAATTCTTTTTTCCGCACGACTTGCCGCGGGGGATTGGATAAACGTTTTTCTTCGTTTTGTTGGTCAATCTCCAATAAATAAGATTCGATATTCGGCAAAAGATCCATCATGTTAATGGAAGGATCCATCCGTACCAATGGATTGAAATAGACTAAATCATCTGCAAGAACATCAGAATAAAGTCCAACCCAACGCGCCAGCATATCTAGCGTAACGTATTTCTTTTGCTTTCGTGTCAAAACGGCTTTAACACGGCGAAGACGAGAAATTGAAGGTTTGTTTTCCATATCTATTATTATCATACGAGCCAAGTATCGGCAAAAGAACCCCAAATCGCAAAAAATCTAAAACAATATGGCGTAAACCAAGATAAAACACGAATAGCCAGCCCTTTTCTTCTATTACCGAATGAATTAAAAGGTTTGAATATCACGAGTTTGAAATCTGAATGAAGCAACGCTGACCCATTTTTCTAAGGCAGGAAATCAAAACACCGAAAGGCGTTCTAGAGTAAGCGTAAAAGATTTCCACAATCGACTTCCTGAACGGATTTCCGAATAATCTAGCCAGGAGGTTCGAACGTGTTTTGCAACAAATATTTAGAGGAATTCAAAATCGACCTGGTGAAGCAATACTTCAGCGGCC
>CADAUN010000079.1 GCA_902791085.1 uncultured Erysipelotrichaceae bacterium
TCAAGAAAGGCTATAAAATAAACAAGTCAATGACAGATGGTTACGAGACCGCAAAACAAAAGGGGCCGTCATTTACCCGTTAGGTTTTCGAACAGCCCCCTCATGCATTTGCTTTCCCCCATCATCCAAGCTTTGGCACCTTGCCTTCCTATAGGGAGGTAGGTTGTCGGCAGGTCTAAGGGCTTGTCCCTCGCTGCTCTCTTTATGGCTTATTCAATGTAAAACAAAGCAAGAAGAGTTGTCAAGGGTTAGAAGAAGATCCATTCTTTTCTAAGGTTTCCTTTGCGTCGTCTGTTAATAGATGCGGGGCCGTAAGGCGCAACAAGATGGCGCCTAAAGGCGCGGTGAGCAAAATCGAAACCACGGAAACGGAAAGCACGATGGTGCCAGATTGGATGACCTGTTCTGCGTTTGGCAGTTTTTGTGCCAACAATTGATTGCCCAAATCAAGAAGGCCTCCGCCGATTGGAAGGATCGGCGGAAGGATGAAGTGAATTAGAAGTGGAGCAACAACGCCATCTTGAATGGCTTAGTGGCATCGAGCGCATGGAGCCCGTTTTTTGCCATGCGGAAGACATCGCCGGCAATGAGATGCGACGTTACCCCTTCGTAGGTGAAATCCGCTTCGCCTTCTAAGGCGAGAATTAATGCTTCCCCAGGAGCGCGATGCGGGGACAACGCTTCTCCTTGGTCAAGAGACATCACCACGAATTTCCCTTCTTTGCCATTCCAAAGATCCCAATTGGCGATGCCGTCTTTTTCCCAGGGAACCAGATTTTTTAGCATCAAAGGATTGTCGTACTTATCGGGAAGATTGAAACGACCTTCATTCCCTAGGGCAATCTCTAAATAAGCGCCACCTTTAACACTGCTTTGCCCAACCAATTCGTTTTCGTTTCGAAGATAGAGCGCACCCGGAGCAAGCGGAATTTGCTTTTCTCCCTCGATATAGATTTCGCCACCCATCCCAAAATAAAATCCGGGATTGGGGTAGCTTTCTCTTGAAATGGAAGTGCCTTCTCCTAAGGCGAAATAGATTGCCTCCAAAGCGCCCGCTTCCAAAATTTTGCTTGAAAGCGTCATGCCTTTTCTTGGCGGATGTTGTTCATATAAATTTCCTAAGTAGCCGTATGTCAAAAGAGAATACTACAACGAGCAATATGCTTCAAAAAAACAAAAAGAAAAACGGGTTACCCCGTTTGTCTTCTTTCAAAACAAGTTCAACGCTTAGTTGGCTTTGCTGTCATTGGCTTTCGCTGCTTTGACCGATTTGTTCAAAGCGCGGTAAGCGCGTGCACTCATGCGGACTTCCACCATCTTGCCATCGATGTTGATTTTGTACTTTTGAAGATTGACATTCCAACGACGACGGGTTGCTAAGACGGAGTGGGAGCGGTTATTCCCGCTCATCGGTCCTTTTCCTGAAATTGGGCAAACTCTGGACATAATTATCACCTCGAAACGCGAAAAATCGCAACGTTGAATATAGCACGCGCACGCCCTGAGGGCAACCCTTTTTGAAAAGTCGTGATGAGAAAGAGCTTTTTTGACGGATTCCTGACACTAGCCCATAGGGCTTTGTGTTAAACTATAATCAAATCTTACTTAAAATCTTACTTACCAGCAGAAAGGAGATTGTTATGGCCAATAAAATGGTAGCCATGATTCTGGCGGGCGGCAAAGGCACCAGACTCAAGGCTTTGACCGCTAAGGCAGCAAAACCAGCGGTTTTTTATGGCGGAAAATATCGCATTATTGATTTTCCACTCAGCAACTGCGCCAATTCTGGCATTCGGAATGTCGGTGTTCTCACCCAATACGAATCTAGCGAATTAAACCAGTACGTCGGAAATGGTGAGAAGTGGGGCTTAAACGGTGTCCGTTCCAGTGCCACTGTCCTTTCTCCAAAGCAAACGGAAGAAGGCTCTTCTTGGTATCGGGGAACGGCAGATGCCATTTATGAAAATTTAGATTGGCTAGAACGAATGAATCCTGACTATGTGCTGATTCTTTCCGGCGATCACATTTATAGTTGCACTTATAACGAAATGTTAGAAAAGCACGTGAAATCCAAAGCCGATTGCACCATATCGGTTTATCCCGTTGCCTGGGAAGAAGCTTCGCGTTTTGGTATCTTGGTCGCTGGCAAAGACGATCAAATCATCAATTTCCAAGAAAAACCAAAGAAACCAGTGAGTAACTTGGCTTCTATGGGCATCTATATCTTCAACTACAAAATATTTGTCGATTATTTAAAAGCCGATGCCAAAAAAGAAGATAGCGATCACGACTTTGGCAAAAACATCATTCCCAATATGATGGCCGATCATCGTAAAATGGTGGCTTATACCTATCATGGCTATTGGCGAGACGTCGGAACGGTTGCTTCATTGCATGCAGCCAATATGGATTTGCTCGACAACCGAGAAAAAGGCACCAACCTTTATTCGATGTTCGCCGGCAATCAGATTCTTTCCGAAGATCCGCATTCTGCCCCTCAATATATTGGGCCAAAAGCGACCATCGAGGACTCTTTAATCAATCAAGGGGCTCAAGTTTATGGCGCGGCCATTCATAGTGTGATTTCGGGCGATACAAGAATTGAAGAAGGGGCGCGTTGCGTGAACACAGTCGTTATGCCTGGCGCCGTTTTGCAAAAAGGCGCCGTGGTCCAAAATGCGATTATTGGACCAAATACCCTCGTTGCCGAAAATCAAATCGTGAATGGGGAAAATGGAGATATTGCTCTCTTAGTGAATCAAAAGGCGGCAAGATTATGAAAGATGTCATCGGTTTAATCAATTGTTTTCAAGATCCCGATTTAGGCGGTCTTACCTCCCACCGTACCTTAGCCTCGACTTCTTTCCTTGGCCGTTATGCCTTTATGGACGTCGCAATGTCAAATTTCTCTAATTCCGGCATTGATAACGTTGCCGTCATGGTAAGAAATCACCAACGTTCCATTTTGAAACACATGGGGAACATGTCTTCTTGGGTCAACAATACCAAAACAGGAAAAGTCACCATTTTAACGAATGAAAATGGTGTGCTTTATCCGGCTTACAACACCGACTTAAATGCCTTAAAGGAAAATGACTATATCCTTTATAACTCACAAGCCTCCGCCTTGGTTTTTGCTGCCCCTCATATTGTGGCCACCGTTGATTATGGCCCGGTTTTAGACGAACACTGGGCTCGCGATGAATCGGTGACGG
The DNA here is from genome assembly GCA_902791085.1 of uncultured Erysipelotrichaceae bacterium. Taxonomy (GTDB): domain Bacteria; phylum Bacillota_I; class Bacilli_A; order RFN20; family CAG-826; genus UBA4951. The sequence goes on from CADAUN010000079.1 coordinate 3,216, forward strand.
TTCTTTATAAAAAAGTCAACGATGCCGACACGAATTTCTTAGGCGGTTATTGCTTTGAGGTTTCCCCCGATGGCTACGTCGAAAAAGTGACCATCAACAAAGGAAAATCGAAAACGGCAAACGTTTCCTTAGAAACTTGGATATTAAACCGCGTCATTTTGGCCAAAATCGTGGAAGAATCCAAAAAATATGACATGTCGATGACCATTGGCGATTATCTTCGCTATGCCGTCAAAAACAAGACCATGAAGATTCATGCTTACGAATATCATGGTTATCTTCGTAACTTTAATAGTTTTAAGAACTATATTCGTTATTCCTTTGAATTGTTACAACCAGAAGTGGCCAGCACCTTATTCCGACCAGAATGGCCTATCTTTACGTTAACGCACAATACGCCGCCCGCGCTTTATGGCCCACATGCCTCAATCGCGAATGCGTTTGTCTCAAACGGCTGCCATATTGACGGTGCTGTTTCCAATTCTGTGATTTGCCGTAATGTTGTGGTTGGCGAAGGCTCAAAGCTCAATCGTTGCATTGTTCTTTCGGGCGTTAGAATCGGAGAACATGTCACTCTGTCTGACGTGGTCATCGATAAATATGCCATCATTACCCCTCGTCACACGATTGAAGGGGATGAAGAAAATCCAATCTATCTCAAACAAGGGGTCATTTTATGAACATCGCAATGTTCGCTTCGGAAGCTTTGCCGCTTTCGAAAACCGGCGGTTTGGCCGATGTCGTTTATTCTTTAAGCAAAGAACTAAGCAAAGATAAAGCGAACGAAGTGGTGATTTTCACCCCTTATTACCAAAACGCCAAAATATCTGCGTTTCCGAAAATGAAAGATTTAGGCGAAATCGCCGTCGATCTTTCTTGGCGTCACTTGCATGCCCATCTTTGGGAAGGAAGAAGTGGTCGCCTTCGTTATGTGTTGATTGAAAACGCCTATTATTTCCATCGGCCGGCTTTGTACGGATATCACGACGATTGCGAACGTTTTGCTTTTTTTGGCAATGCCGCACTAGCCGCGCTTCGTTTCTTGCATTTTTCTCCTGATATCTTGCATGTTCACGATTGGCAAACTGGGATGATTCCTTGTCTATTAAAAGAAAAAGAAGAATATCGAAACGATCCGTTGTTTGCCCACACAAAAACCGTCTTAACCATTCATAATCCAGCTTTCAAAGGCTTTATCGATCGTTATTTCTTAGCTGATTTCTGGGGCTTGCCCGATTCGCTTTATGACAATGGTCAAGTTCGCTTTGATAACATGGTGTCGACTTTAAAAGCAGGCATTGTCTATGCCGACAAAATCACAACCGTCTCTCCGAGCCATCGAAACGAATTGCTTTCACAAGCTAGCGATCAACGCTTAAACGGTGTTTTAGCCTTAAGAAAAGACGATTTTGAAGGCATTTTAAACGGCATTGATGTCGAAGAATGGAATCCCTCTAGTGATCCTTTCATCGCGAAAACTTATACGGCAAAAACTTGGAAAGAAGGCAAAAAAGCCAATCAAAAGGCATTGCTTTCCACCTTTGGCTTAAAGAAAGGAAAAGGACCCGTTTTTGCCATGATTTCTCGCCTTTCGTGGCAAAAAGGCGTGGATTTGTTACTCGAATCCATTCCCCCATTTTTACAAACCAATAGTGAAGGGACGTTATTCATTTTGGGTTCAGGCGAATATGCGTTAGAGCGGAGAGTGCAAGCACTTCGTGACGCCTATCCGGAACGTGTTGGAGTTTATTTAGGATATCAAAATGCCTTATCCCATCAAATTTATGCCGGGGCAGATTTCTTTTTAATGCCATCTTTGTTTGAACCCTGTGGCATTTCACAGATGATTGCCCAACGTTATGGCACCTTGCCGATTGTCCGTTATACGGGCGGTTTACGCGATACCGTAGACGGATATGATGGCGACATCACCAAATATGCGGACGGCATAGGCTTCCGCGATTATGACGTCGGGGGGCTAACTTATGGCATATCAAAAGCGAATGAACTCTATCATAAGCCTTTAGAATACGCTAAAATCGTTGGCAATGCGCTTCGTAAAGACAATTCTTGGAAAAAGAGCGCAGCTGCTTATCTACGCCTATACGAAGCAGCAATCAAAGAGGAGTAAAGATACGTTATGAGCTACAACCATGAAGAAATCGAGAAGAAGTGGCGCGCCTATTGGGCGGAACACAATACTTTTTATTGCGATACGCACGATTTCTCAAAGCCAAAATATTATGTGATGGACATGTTCCCTTATCCTTCTGGCGAAGGATTGCACGTGGGCCATCCGGAAGGTTATACGGCAACCGATATTGTCGCCCGAATGAAACGAATGCAAGGATATAATGTCTTGCATCCGATGGGCTGGGATGCTTTTGGCTTGCCCGCAGAGCAATTCGCCATCAAGCAAAATCAACATCCAGAATCCTTTACCCGCAAAAACATCGCTCATTTCAAAGACCAAATTCAATCGTTAGGCTTTTCTTACGATTGGTCCAAAGAAATCGCGACCATTGATCCTTCTTATTACAAATGGACGCAATGGATTTTTGCCAAAATGTATCAGCATGATTTGGCTTATGTAGCTGATATTCCCGTCAATTATTGCCCGGAACTTGGTACGGTATTGGCCAACGAAGAGGTGATCGATGGCAAATCAGAACGCGGTGGTTATCCTGTGATCCGCATTCCGATGCGTCAATGGGTCTTACGAATCACTCGCTATGCCGATCGCTTGGAAAAAGATCTTTCTTCTTTAAATTGGCCAAAATCCACGATAGAAATGCAAAAGAACTGGATTGGCCGCTCTTCTGGGGTCGAAATCACCTTCACGATTCAAGAACATCCTGAACAATCCTTCCGCGTTTTTACCACGCGTGTGGATACTTTATTCGGTTGTCAATATTGTTGTTTGGCTCCGGAACATCCGTTGGTCAAAACTTTGGTGACACCAGAACAAAAAGCTGAGGTGGAAGCTTATTGCGATGCGGCTGCCCACAAATCTGATTTGTCCCGTACTTCCTTAGAAAAAGATAAGACCGGCGTTTTCCTTGGCGTTCATGCGATAAATCCCATCAACGGAGAAGCCGTTCCCTTATTTGTTGCCGATTATGTGCTTGGCAGTTATGGCACCGGTGCCGTGATGGCTGTCCCTGCCCATGATGCCCGCGATTATGCTTTTGCCAAAAAATATCATCTTCCGATGGTCGAAGTGCTTAAAGGCGGTGACATCTCTAAAGCTGCTTTCGAAGGAGATGGCCCCCATTGTCATTCGTCTTTTGCCGATGGCTTAAATATTGCCGACGCCAAACGCGTCATCACGGCAAAATTAGAGGCGTTAGGCAAAGGCCACGAAGTGGTGAATTATAAATTACGGGACTGGATTTTCTCCCGTCAACGTTATTGGGGAGAGCCGATTCCTATGGTTCAGACGTCAGACGGCAAAGAAAACGCCGTAGATGAGAAAGAATTGCCGGTTGTTTTGCCCGAACTCGACGATTATCGTCCGAATAAAGATGGCAAACCGCCGCTTTCGAAAGCGCCAGCTTCTTGGCTCCACACGACGTGGCATGGCGAAAGTGCCGTTAGAGAAACCAATACCATGCCGCAATGGGCAGGTTCTTCTTGGTATTACATCCGTTATATTGATCCCCAAAACGAGAATGCTTTGGCGGATCCAAAATTGCTTGAGCATTGGTTGCCAGTTGACTTATATATCGGTGGGCAAGAACATGCCGTTTTGCATTTGCTTTATGCCCGTTTCTGGCACAAATTCCTTTATGACATCGGCGTGGTTAAATGCAAAGAACCTTTCGCACGTCTTTATCATCAAGGAATGATTTTAGGACCCAATGGCGAAAAGATGTCTAAATCGCGTGGAAACGTCATTAACCCCGATGATATCGTGCATAGCAAAGGGGCAGACAGTTTACGCCTATTTGAAATGTTCGCCGGTCCTTTAAGCGATGCCAAACCCTGGTCTACGACAGGATTAGATGGATCTTATCGTTTTATTGAACGGGTATTCCGCGTGGTGGATGATCCTACTTTCTCTTCCCGTTTAACGAACGAGAATTCTGGCGAATTAGACACTTCTTATGCCTCTTTGGTGAAAAAAGTCACGGAAGACTTTGAAGCGTTGTCCTTTAATACGGCGATCGCTCAAATGATGGTTTTCGTGAACGATTGTTACAAAGCCAAATCGATTTATCGTCCTTATTGGGAAGGATTCGTTCAGATGTTTTCTTGTCTCTGCCCCTTTGTTGGCGAAGAGATGTGGCAGCGCTTAGGTCATAATGAAAGCATTGCTTATGCCCCTTGGCCCACGTATGATCCTGCGAAATTAACCAAAAACGAAGTCACCATTGGAGTGATGATCAATGGCAAAGCCCGTGATGCGATCACTTTGGCGAAAAATGCGACGGAAGAAGAAGCTTTGACCATCGCAAAAGCGTCAGAGAAGACCAAGCATTGGCTAGAGGGCAAGACGATTCGCAAAGTTATCTATGTCCCCGGCAAGATTCTGAATCTCTTGATTGGCTAAATCTTTTCTTTGCGTTAGAGCCGTTACTTCGGTAGCGGCTTTTTGATTCCCGTTTACTTCTGATTTTCCGACGTTTACTATATTTTTTGATGAAACCAAAGGTCGTCTCTTTTCTTTTCTTGCTCTCCTTGTGCCTTGTCGCGTGTCAAAAAGAAACTGCTCTTCCTTCTTTGGAAGAAAAGCCATATACG
>CADAUN010000080.1 GCA_902791085.1 uncultured Erysipelotrichaceae bacterium
GCGCTATTAAAGACATTGGAACCAAACTCCGTGACGCTCGTAGGAACTTGAATCGAAGCAAAGGAGGCGTTCGCCAAAGCATTATCCGCAAGCGTCGTTACTCCTTCTGGCAACACTAAATCAGAAACCAACGATTTGGTGCCTTTAAACGCATATTTGTCAATCTTTTGTAAGTGAGTAGGAATATTGATGCTTGCTAAGGCGGTGCAGCCACTAAAGACACTTTCAGGCAAAAGTGTAATGGCATCAGAAAGCGTCACTTCCGTTAATTTCGTGCAAGAAGCGAATTCCGATACGCTTAAAGCAGAAGCAAGGTAAGTCACTTTTTGAATGGCAAGACCATAAAACGCTCTCTCCCCTACCACACAATCCGCGCCAATGGTAATCGCACCATCCGGATTTTGAATCACGGCTTTGGAAAGACTGGAGAAAGCATTATCCCCAATCTTTTCTAAGCTATCCGGAATGTTAATTCCAGTGACGGATGACATGCCACTAAAGGCGTAGGCGCCAACTTCACAAAGCGAATCGCCAAGCGTCAAAACCGAAGTCACTTTGCTCATGCCTTTAAAGGCATAATCGCCAATGACTTGAAGATTGGGAGACAACGTCAATTCGGTGATTTTCGTATTGCCTTGTAACAAATAGGGAGCCACTTCAGTAACCGTGGAAGGCATCACATAAGAAGTCACAGCTTTGGAAGAGTTGTACCAAAGCACTTTGGTTTGATCTTTGTTATAAATGAAGGCGTTATCTTCAGAAACGGACAAGTTCGCGCCTTCTTTGACCGTAATATCTGTCAATTTCGAGCAACTATAAAACAGATTCGCTCCGAAATTGGCCATGTTGGAACCAAAGGTGAAAGAGACCAATTGACGGTTGTTACCAAAGGCATAATCACCAATTGTGGTTACGCTGTCAGGCATCACAAAAGCATAGGCGGCAAGAGTCGTGCTGCCAGGAACCAATTCGCCAGTGGCGGCTGTTCCTTCTGTGACAGAATAGAACGCGTAATTTCCAATGGTTTCGAGTTTATCATTGAAAGTGAAAAGACAATCTTGTCGTTGATAGAATCCTTGTGATTCGACGGTCTTCACATTCGCGCCGAAGACAATCGATTTTAAAAATTTATGCGAAGAATCAGAGCCAAACGCATAAGGCTCGATCGTGGTTACCGTATCCGGAATGGTAAACGTTTTGGATTCTTCCGTCTGGATTCCTTCATCGTTATAATCGGCTTTCGAAGCAGGATATCCTAACAAACGCGTCATGTCTTTGCTATAAAGAACGCCATCTACCACGGTTAATTCGGTGCTCTTTTCCGAAACTTTGTATTCGGTCAATGTCTCAATTTTGTTCAAACCGCTTTGAGCAACGACATCCGCCGTCAAAGAAGCACCTAAGGTAATGCTTTGCAAATTCTTCATGGAAGAGACGATGATATCAGAAATTTTGCCATCACTGTTAAAGTTGTGGCCTAATGTCGTCACGGAATCTGGAATCACTAACGAAGAGATCGCAAAACCGGTAAAAGCATCGAATTCCAACGTTTCGATCCCTTCCGCTAACGTCAAAGTCGTAACTTTCGTCAAACTGTTGAATGCTTCGGATGGAATGGTACGTAAATCTGTGGTGCCTTTCTTTTCTCCATCTTCATACGTTTTAAAGACAACGGAAGTCACATTTGTGCAACTCGAGAAAGAACGTCTGCTTAACGTCGTCAAGGAGGCCGGCAATTCAATCGCAGTCAATCCAGTGCAATTCACAAAGGCTTCTTCCCCGATCATTCTTAATCCCTCGGGGAGGGTAAGAGTCTTGATGGCTGAGCAATATTTAAAAGCGGCGTTGGCAATGGCGATGACCGGAGCGTCTAAGAACGTTTGAGGGATCACCAAATCGATGCTGCCATCATCTGCCGCATCTACCGTTTTTTGCATTTCGTCGGTATAGCCGATAACCGCATAACCGTTTTCTTCCTCCATATAGGCATAACGGAAAGTGCCATCACTAGAAGAAGCTTCATAGGCTTTATAGGCAGCAACAAAAGTCACTTCTCCCGTTACCACATAAGTCGACAAATCAATCAAGGCTTGCTTGACGTCGCCTTTCACATACCAGCCAATGAAGTGGTAGAGATAAGTGTCGTCTTTTGGATGAACAAGCAAGGATTCTTCTCCTGCGTAGGAAATACCAGTTTGATTTTCTTTCGCCGATTGTGTGGAAAGCAAAGTGCCGTCATAATTCTCAAAATAAACGGCATATTTTTGCCGGTCATGAACCGCGATAGGGAAAGAAACGGAACGGACTTCGGCATCGCTTGGATCAGAGATGGTGATTTGAATGTTGTCAGAGATGTCTTCTTCCGAAAAGGCTTTGCCCTCTGCCAAAGAGAAGGACAAATTTTCCAAAGACATCGTGGTGCCGCCATCTTCTACGCCGTCTGTGCTGACATACTTTTTCACGACCAAGCCAGAATAATCCAAATATTCACCGATGGTGTAGCTGGTCTTAGTCGGTGTAGAAACGATTTTCAGATATTTTTCCACCACGGGGGCAACGCTAGAATTCGTTACGCTACTAAGCGAATTATTGTCCCCGCAAGATGATAGGGTTGCGCCGACGCCCAACGCCAAAAGGGCTGAACTTAAGACATACAAAACTTTTTTCGTGCTTTTCATAAGATAAAACTCCTTTTCTTGCATTAAGCGGCTTCCGGAACCGCAATGTTCGTGTTATTGATGTCAGTAATCGTAAACGTCAAATGATAGTAGTAATAATGATCGACGCGGGAAGAGGAATCGATCACGCGGGTATAGATTTCTCCTCTCATATCATCCGTTGATGTTGCGCCAATATTAATTTTCAAATATTGGTAGACGCCGTAGTAATAAAAGGGAGAAGAAGTCGATGAGATAGGTTCCCCGACTAACCCAGCTACCAAAGCATCGATAGCGCTACGGGCAATCATGTCGTTCCAAGCCATCAGTTCATAGGTGTTTTCTTCGCCTTGAGCCGCGACAAATTGTGGATATTGCCAGGTGCTTCTTCGGAAAACGATCGTCGGCTGATAAGCGGAGAAAGTGGAAGCAGATCCCCACTTTAAGACCACGTTCCCACTGGTGGGGTCTTTGCCATAAGGGGCCACAGAAGTATATTTGCCTTCTTCGTTCAACACGTACTTATAGCACATGTCGTTCCCCCCTTCTTTTCCGTTATATAACAAGGCGTGCGTGACATCGCCTTTATCAATTAAGTCTAAGCGCGTCGTTTCAAAACCAACCCCATCTTCCACCCTTGTTTTCACCGATAATTCCGGCAATGATTTGGCAAAATAATCAGGCGCATCAACGCGATTGCCTTCCAAATCTTCATAATGCCCTTCGCAAGAGGTGGTATAGGATTTGAAGCCCCCCGTTTTAGACAAAAACGTATCGTTGGAAGACAAAGCGGCAGGTGCTGCGCCTTCATAAAATTCCTCAACGGCATTAATGACGGTGCCACCAAGATTTTCAAAAACATATGGCCCTGCCAAGATGGAAGTGCTTGCAATGGCCGTCTGGCTTCTAGCAAAAATAACATAGACTGCCAAAGTGCCGTTTTCCATCACTGGGCAAAAAGCGGCAGGCCAATAATAAGCGCTGCCAAAAATCCGGTAAGACGGGATGTTAAAAAGACTTCGTGCTGTCGCAAAGAGATCTGCTTGATCGCTATTGTAGGTCAAGGACACGGCATATTTATCGCCAAAATATTGGGCAATACGAGGGTTATACATCAAATTTTCTGCGGTCCAATAAGTGGCAGGAGCAGGCATCTTCGCTTCAAAATCATCGCGGGTGACCGTTTCGTCACTGCTATAGGTTCCTGTGACCCCAGCATGGAAAGAGGAAGCATAAACGGAATCTGCCCCATTTAATTGGAAATAATATCCCAAATTTGAGTTACGATTCATCGTTAGCCCATAATAAGTTTCCGGGTAATAAAGATAGTTTTCATTCCGATAAACCACCGGGGCATCATCGTTTGAAACAGTGCCTGTGCCAGACAAGGCAAATTTTCGTCGAATCGTAAAATTCGATTGAGCCAAATTTGTCGCGAAATATTGGACGACAGAAGAAAACGCTTCGGACGGTTTCACTTGGATGGTCACAATTTGTTGCTCGTCCCCGCAGGTGAAACGAAGCGTGGCAACGCCAGGATGAACGGCTTGAAGATTGGTCGAAGCTGATAAGGAAGGCGCTGATGCACTTAAAACGCTTAATGCATCTTTGTGAACCCCATCGCTTAGAAGAGCATATTCCCAAACGCTTCCTTCAGGAACGGTGACGTAGTCCTTTAAATCGATTTTATCCCCAAGTGTAAGATCTGGGATTTTAGCAACGGTAAAGGATTTATCCATCGCAGACGGCTCCTCTGATGAAGTGGGGATGATCGTGGAGGTAGCTTCGTTATTTTGGCAAGCGGCTAAGCTCATCCCTAAGGCGGCAAGCGATAAGAGCAAGGTTATTTTTTGTGTTTTCATACAAAGGTATCCTCTCTTTCTTATTCCGGCAATTTCATCTGGGCTTGAATCTCGCTCAAATCTGTTGTTCCGATGTGATCAATCGTGATGGTATGCGTCCAGGTGTAGTCTTGATCCACCCCAGGGAAGTAAGACTTGGGCAACCGCATCGACAAAACGACAATCATGTCTTTTACCGTTTTGTCTTCGTTGTAATCGATATGCAACGTCATCGAACCCGTTTTTTGAAGTAAAGTCATGAAAGGGCCGGTATAAGACGTTACGTCTTGTTTATAACCTAATTTCACAAAGCCTGTCATGGTGGAGAAAGAAGCAGAATATTGCGGACTAAAAGTGTAAGTGTTGGTAGCTTCGTCATAGGAAGGATAGGAAGAATTTAACCAGGAGGTTTGAATCGCTAAGGTCGTTACGAACCGTTGCATATGGCCATAGCTATACCATTTGGGGTAAGAAGAGTTTTGCCCCGCCTCGATGATTTCTCCGGTCACCACATAGGAATTGGTTGCGGCAACATAATCGTAGTTATAGGTTTTTCCTCCATAATTCCAATAGCCGCCGGGATAAGTGTTTTCTCCAGAACCATGGAAAATATCATCGTAAAATAAATCAGGGTTCACTTTGACCAAAGCCACTTTTCGATTCCAGGAATAAAAGACGCCTGAAGTTCCTAAATAAGGGCTATTCGGTTTTAAGACGGTGCCATCTGCCCCTGTAATGACGTGTTTCCCTGAAATGGTGTAATTCAAATTGGTGCCTGCCATTTCTCGTAACGCCGAAACGATGGCGGAAGTGTCGATTTTTTCTGGCGCTTCATAATTTTCGACATACTGATCCAAAGCAGAAACCTTGACCGCGTTAGGAAGAGAAAGACGGAACGGATAATAATAGGTGATGCTAGAGCCATCTTGATTGGTCATCACCGGCAAAAGCTCGACTGATCCTTGATTCATGGAAGCAAAGATGAAATAAGGATAATAAGTAATTCCGTTCGCTCTATGAGTAGAGCCAAATAGACCTAACGCATAGAAAAGACGAACGGCGGTACTTTGGTTCGCATAAAAGAGATATTTGAACCGCTTTAAAGAGGGCATCTTTGAGAAATAAGAGGAATAAGACCATGCGCTATTCGTTTGTAACAATTGCAAACTGCCCGTTAAATCGTTATAAGCCGCCTTATCCCCTGCCGGTTGTTTTTCTACGGTCAAATCATCTGCCGTTACGTCAGACAAAGAGAAGGTATACAAATTGTCGTCCAGCGCCGAAAGAAGATAACCACCTTTCTGTGTGGCGTTATAAAGATAGTTTTTGGAACGATAAATCTCTGAAAGGACCACTTCTTTCCCGTCTTCGTCATATTGATATTCCACGGCTTTGTAATTTTTACCATAGGCCGACAATGCCATTTTTAAAGAAGTGAATTCATCGCTTTCGACTGCTTGAACGGTGAATGTTTTTACCACGTCGTTCGCATAAACGTTAAAGACCAAAGTCCCCGGACGATAAATGACGATTTCGTTGGATTTGCCATCCCCACCACGCACACCACCAATGGCGCTTTCATTCGATGCGCGCATCACATAAGTCGTAAACGCAGTCGCGGTAGGATCTTCGTTTTTCCCCGGCAATACGCCGACATAATCCTCCACAAAAAGCGTCGCCCCACGAATCAGGGTCGGAAAAGCGCGCTTTTGATAAATCTGAGTCTTTTCGCTTTGCGAGGGCGTAGCATAATCTTCTGAAGAAGTCGTTGACGTTACAGAAGTATCGCTTGACCCCGCCTCACGATTCGCTGGACTTTGACAGGCCACTAATAAACAAACGGCCAACCCTGTTAAGAAAACAGACGAACGTTTCATGCTTCGATTCTCCTTCTTGCATCAATTCGAGGCTGGATCTGCGTAAAGAGTATCGAATATAAAATCCTCGACTTGACAACATGAATTTAAACGCGATCCCAAACATGTCAATTATTTTTTGCAATATTTACGGATTATTTTTTGGCAACAGAAAAAGCGCCGGAGTTTCCACCGGCGCTTCGTGTGATCAAATGTCGTTAGCCTTGAATGAACGTAAGACCTTTCTTTGCCCAAGAGTCAGCATGTTCTGTAGAATATTGCCAATCGTCAAAATAGCTAGTTCCATGACTGACAAGGCCTAATAGGCTCTTGGCTTTCAGGGTGCAAGAGATGAAAGTGACATGCATGGCCGTGTAGTTAGTGGCGTACGATCCATCCGCGTTATTCATCACTCCTTGACTGCCAAAG
>CADAUN010000081.1 GCA_902791085.1 uncultured Erysipelotrichaceae bacterium
CATGACGAGATTGGCTTCTTCTTGGGCTTCTTCGACCACACGATCATCAAAAGAACGGAAAGAATATTCATATTGCTCGAATAAGAATTTGCCTAACTTCTCTTCTAAAAAAGGGCGATAAGGAGAAGAGAGCATGGCTTTGGCAAAATTTTGCTCTTCAACTTGAAAGAGCGGCAAATCGCGATTTAAGGAATCCATTCCTTTTTGATAAGTCGGATTTTGCGTTTCTAAGCTAAACAACACTTGAACGTGGGTGACATCGTCTTGAATCTGATCGGATAAATCCGCCATCTTTTGATAAACGGATAGGGCTTCTTCTCCGCTTTTCGCCGTTTTTAAGGCTTTGACTAAGGTTTCAAATTCCCCTTTCATTTCTTCATAAACGGGAACATGGTATGGCCAGTTTTCAAATACATCAATTGCTTCGTCTTTTAACATTTGCATTCCTCTTTTCTACCCTGTTATTATCACTTTTCTTGCGGAAAAAGGGAAATCTCACTAGAATGTTTCGCGTTATGGATGATCAGGCAATTGAAAAACAAATTGAAACCGTGCTCGACAAAGTGCGGCCTTTCTTGCAACGCGAAGGCGGCGACATTGAATATATTGGATTTAAAGATGGCATCGTTTACGTTCGCATGGTTGGCGCCTGCCAAGGTTGTCTTTATGTGGATGCCGATATTTCGGAAGGCGTTGAAATCATTTTGATGGAAGAAGTTCCCGGCGTGATTAAAGTGGATGCTTCAATGGATGTTCCTTCAGACATCATGAACGCTTATTTGGAACGCAAAGAAAAAGAATTAAAAGAGAAAGAAGCATCTTCTTCTGTAGCAAAATAATCGCTCGCGCAGATTCGCCCCGTCGTCATATGGCGGGGCTTATTTTTACCTTAGGCAAGAGAGATTTCCATTTTCCCTTCTGAAGCCAAATCATTCCCCTTTAAGGCAATATCTAATCCAGAAACGCCGCTGCTAGACAAGGTAGGAATCGCTTTCGAAATATCGATGGTAATTTCTCCCGTTTCGGCATTCATCGTCAGCCAGGAAATGTTTTTGCTTGCTAAAGCGGTGCTAATCAAGGCAAAAATATTTTTAGCGACTGCTTCTTCTGTCTTTTGCTTTCCGGTATAAACATTTTCCGTATCTAAAACAAGGCCATAAGGAAGTGCGGCAGATTTTTCATCATTAACAACGCTGTCAACGATGAAATAGCATTCGTATCCAGCCACATCAATCCCAAGGTTAATGACCATACGGCGGTCGAAGATGTTGATATAAGTTGCATTCACCCCAATCCAGGCAGTTTTCCAACTCTCATCTTCTTGTTGGGCGGGAAGAAGCACTCCATAGCCAAGCAATCCAGAAGATTGGAGAATGGCAGAAAGATCGTTTTCCGATAAAACGAATGCGTTTCCTCCTAACAAAGACGCCAAAGAAGAACTAAGGTTTGTGGCTAAGTCATAAGAAGAAGCGTAAGAATGACCGCTTTCACTCTTAGGATCGGCAATCCCAATCGAAGAAAGATCTAATGTATCGACATAATCTTTGGCTTCATCGGAGAGATTGTTATATCCCACGCCTAAGAGCTGATAGACATAACTGGCATGCGAGAGATTGTCATCCAACACTTGATTCGCAAACAAAGGGTTCATTTTCTTCGCGTCGGCGATGAAATTCGGCTCCGCTGCAGCTGTTTCTTTTTCGGGGGATACCAAATCCTCGTTGGTATGAGCGTTTTCTAAAGACAAAGCGAAGCCAAGCGCATCTTCTTGCGTAGACAAATGAATATTGTCTTGTTGAAGCACGGCTTGAAGAAGTGAGGCATAACGAGAATCTTGGGATTCAGATGTGGCAAACCATTGCTCAATGTCTTCTTCCATGGCCGCCTTCGGATAGGTCGCCGTCAAAGTGCTGGCATCAAAAGTGATTTGAAAACCAGTATCGGCAAGCGTTGCATCAATCGCGCTTTGTGGCAAATATTTTTGTAATGCTTGCTTGGCAAAGCCACTTAAGAAAGAAGCGGAACCCAAACGTAATTGGTCCACTTGGAAGGAAAAAGCGTCATCCGTTTCTTTTAATTTCGCCGTGCCATGAATTTTGGTTTTAAAGTCTAGCACTTGAGTATTGAGATAAAAATTCAAAGAAATATCCGATCCTTGAAAATCCACCAAGGCGCCACGAACATAGCCTTTCGCTTGTTCGTCAAGTTCCTTTTCACGAAGATTAGCCAAAAGTTGATTGGCTTCGTCTTGATGGACGGAGAAATCTAACTGTCCTGTTGTCTTTGTCGTAGCGAAAGCATCGACGGCTTTTCGTTTCACCAACGTGGTGAAATCTGTTTCTGGCTTCGCGTCAGGAAAAGTGGGAGCGGAATCGTCATAAAAGAAATAATAAAAACCGCCCACGGCAACGCCAAGAACAAGAGCAATAACAAGCAAAGTAATCCACCATCCGTGATGGTGTTTCTTTTTGGGGGTTTCTGGGCGCGCTTCGCTAGACATAAAGAGATCTCCTATTTTATTTACAGGGCAAGATTTTCGATACGATTCAGCAAAACATATCCTTGTCGATTATAGACATCTTCCCGGTTGTATTTTAATTTTACCTGATTTGGGGGAACAATCATAATCCCACCTGCTTCGCTTAAAATTAAATCGCCGGCAGCCACATCCCATTCTTTGGTGCCTGCGCTAAAACGATAGAACACTTCCGCTTGTCCTTCGGCGATGGCACAAAATTTCTGAGCGGCGCCTAACGGAGTGATTGAAGCATAGAGCTCAGGATGTTTTTCGTAAGTTTCTTTTTCTTTTCCGTTAAAGAAAGAAATGGAACGTAAGGCGCGAAGATTTTTCCCAATTCGATCCGAGACATGGATGGAAACAGGTTCTTCGCCCCGTTTTTGTTTCCAGGCACCTTGCCCTTTAATGGCAAAAAACATCGTGTCTAACATGGGGATATTAATCAAACCCACTACCACTTCATGATTACGAACTAAAGCGATGTTGGTGGTGAATTGGCCGTTACGGGAGACAAATTCTTTTGTTCCGTCAACCGGATCGACCACGAAGACATATTCTTTGGAAAGCCGTTCTTTTGTATCCTTGCTTTCTTCCGTTAAAAAAGCATAGTCTGGGAATGCTTCCCCTAAGGTGTCTCGAATGATTTTGTCAGCCCCTTTGTCGGCTGATGTCACAGGAGAGTCATCCGATTTGATTTCGACTTGGAAATCTGTGTGATACACCGAAAGAATCCAAGTTTGGGCCTTGGATGCAGCCTCTTTCATTTTTTCTAATTCTTTTTCGTACATGTGTCTTTCCTCTCTTTGACCCAATGTCTAATCGCGTAAGCAACGCCATCGTGTTGCACGTCTAAGGTAACGAATTTAGCTACCGCTTTAGCCTCAGGAATGGCATTCCCCATCGCGATTCCTTGATAGGAACGAAGCATTTCTACATCGTTTCCTTCGTCGCCAAAGGTATAAACCTTTGCGGCAGGAATGTTTAGTGCTCTACGTAACCATTCTACTCCACTTGCTTTATCTACGCCTTTATGAAGGACCTCAACAAAACAGGGATTGGAACGAACCAAATGATATTTTGATTTTTCTTCTTTGGTCGGGGTAAAGTCTTTCATCAATGTTTTGGGCCCCGCCACCATGATTTTCAAAATGGGGTCAGAAGGCAAGAAGGAATGTTGTTTTAACGTCACGACGGGGATGTGATTCAGGCGCGTTTCTAAATCCGTCCAGGGATTTTCTTCTTCCGTTAAGACTTTGCCATCCAAAGAATAAGCATAAATGGCACCACCTTCCTTTAATAGGGAAAGATGGGCTTCCCGAAATTCATAAAAATCAGAAAGCGGAAGGCCACTAGAAAAAAGCAAATGACCGGCTTCGTCATAGACTGCCGCACCATTGGCCCCGATGGCATAACGAGGACCGCGAAACTGATTTAAGTATTGGGCAATACCATGGCTTTCTCTCCCAGAAGCAATGGCCATAACGTCGCCCTCATCCAAGCAAGATTGGATGGCTTCTCGATTTGGTTTAGAGATATTTCCTCCCTGGTAGACCAGTGTTGCATCCACGTCAAAAACCAAAAGATTCATAGGGTAAATTATGCGGCTATTAGGAAAAAAAGAAAAGAAGCCAAAGGCTTCTTTCAAAGAGATGCAAAATCGCGATTATTTATCGAGAAGGCTCTTGACGTCTTCGGTTGCGAATTTTTCGTCGTCAACCCCATCCGCATCGTCGCCTTTATCGTCCTCATCCATCGATTTTCCTTCGACTTCAGCGTCATAAGCTTTCTCTTCCTGCTTGTCTTCTTCATCGCTGTCTTCGTCACTATTGACTTCGCTATAGACATCGTTGACGTCGATATGGCTACGCGCATAGGTATGATTTTCACGTAAATCCCAATTGTTGTCGCCAAGATTTAAGAAGCGGCCATCCATGGTCAATTCCGTATAGAACTGTCCGATATGAGACATTTTTTCTTCTTCGCTCATACCTAAGTTTTGTGTCACCAATTGATAGAGTTCGGTGAAAGAATAAATTTTGCCGCTGGAGCGAATGATTTCGTACGCTTCATCAATCATGCTGTTTTTCATTAGGAGTTCCTCTTTTCTGTTTTTTACATTTTTTCTCGCACACCGACACCAAGCAGACCTAACGCGTTTTTAAGCACGATTTGGCAGGCCTTGCATAAAGCAAGACGCGATGCGGTTCCCGGGATGTCCTCACGATCGATGATCTTCGCTGCGGCATAATATTCATGAATCATGCGCGCTAACGTTTGGACGTAACCAGCCACCTTATAGGGGGCGCGGGCCTCGGCTGCGTTCTCTATCATACTCGAAAAATCAGCCAGTTGCTTTAAAATCTTTGCTTCTTTTTCTAAGTGTAGCGTATCGGCGGCAGGATTCAGCGGAATATCTTTGCCCATTTCCAAGAGACTCGCACATCTTGCATAGGCATATTGCGCATAATAAACTGGGTTGTCTTTGCTCTTGGAAGTGGCTAAGTTCATATCAAAATCCAAATGGGCGTCGCTGCTTCTTTCGCAAAAGAAATAACGCACGGCATCTTTGCCCACTTCTTCCACCAATTCGCGATGGGTAATCCCTTTTCCCGTCCGTTTCGACATTTTCACTTCTTGGCCGTCTTTATAGACTTTCACGATTTGATAAATTTCGAATTGAATGCAATCAGGGGAATAGCCTTTCATCATCAAAGCACTTCTCATTCGATTCAAATAGCCAAAATGATCGGCACCGAGGCAATCCACCAACAACTGATATCCACGCGCCATTTTGTCGTAATGGTAACAAATGTCAGGCATGAAATAGGTATATAGACCGTCTTTTTTGATAATGGGTCGATCTTTGTCGTCTAAGAATGCGGTTGTTTTTAAATAGGTCGCGCCGTCTTTTTCATAGACATATCCGTGATCTTTCAAAAACTGAATGGTATCTGGGATCGTGGTGCCTTTTCGAATGTCCGATTCATAGGAAAAACGATCAAAATGGACGCCGAAATCCGCCATGTCTTTCTTAATTTTTCCCAATTCTTTATCAATGCCGTACCGAATGAAGAAATCATGCGATTCCGCATTGTCAGACAAATATTTATCACCATATTCGGCTTGAATGGATTTGGCGATGTCAATCAAATCGACACCGTGATAATCATCGGGCCCGAGGACAGGGGTTTCTCCATAAAGTTCATGGTATCGTTCACGAATGGAGTGACCGAGATGTTCCACTTGATTCCCGCAGTCATTCACATAATATTCCCGCGTGACATCATAACCGGCTTTTTGATATAGGTTCGAAATGGCGTCTCCTAATGCGGCACCGCGGGTGTGTCCGAGATGCAAATCGCCAGTCGGATTCGCCGAAACAAATTCGACATCGATTTTGCAATGTTTATCGGCACCGTCGCCATAATGATCTCCTTCTTGCAGAATGCGGCTGACAATCGCATTCATCGATTCTTTCTTCAAAAAGAAATTTAAAAAACCAGGGCCAGCAATTTCCGCATGGTCAACGATGGAACAAGAAAAATGATTCAACAAGTCTTGAGCGATCGTTTTGGGAGCTTGATGCAAACGCGAGGCGCTCTTCATCGCTAAATTGCTCGCATAATCACCATGGGCAGGATCTTTCGATGTTTCAATGATGATCGACGAAGGCAACACATCTAGACCAATGCTTTTGGCGGCTTCCACCAAAGCGTTTTGCAATTGATTTTCATTCGTCATTTTTCGTTTTCCTCCTTCAAACAAACTAAGACAAGCGCAACGGCGCGTATCGCCTTTCCTTGTCCAACGGCATCAAAGCCTTCGTTTGTCATGGCTTTTAAAGAAATGGTTTCCGGTTCAATGCATAACAACGAAGCAATGTTTTTTTGCATCAAAGGCAAATAAGAAGCAAGATGCGGTTTTTCACAAGCGATCGCAATATCGACATTGCCTATCCGATAACCTTTCTCTTGCATTTTTTGAAAAGCAAAGGCAACAATTTTTGCTGAATCGATGCCAGCAATGGACGGATCGGATGGGGGAAACCATTGACCGATATCGCCCGCAGCAACGCTTCCTAACAAGGCATCAGCTAACGCGTGATAAACCACGTCGCCATCGCTATGCGCTTCCAATCCGCAAGGATAAGAGATTTTGACGCCCCCTAAAAGCAAAGAACGTCCCAC
>CADAUN010000082.1 GCA_902791085.1 uncultured Erysipelotrichaceae bacterium
GGACGCGGCTTTTTTGCGCCATAGGAGGCGCCGGCCCCTAGGGGCCCATTGATGTCCTGCTGATTTTTCTCAAAAACACATACTTAGTGTAACTTCCAAATGAATTTATTTTTTTCCTCTAAGACGTTGCTTGGATTGTTTTCTTATGCCGATAATTTGTGCTTCGGGATTTCTCTTTACGCAAGAAACTTCCAAAAGTGATTCGAATCAAGCGGGAAAGCTGCGTCAAACCCTAGTGGTGTTGTAGCCGTAGAAGCGGTGGCCTCTTCCCGATCCCCTTTTTTGAATTCACACTTGAGTTCCCCTTACATGAACTAACTGCAACTAGAGAATTGGCACGGGCATTCCTACCATTTTCTGATTTCCTCCGTTAGGAAGGAGTCTAGTTGCTTTCGAGATTTTTTGCATTCCTTAGCATTTTTTCTTCCTGAGCGGAACAACTTGATGGCAATGGCATCAATATCAAAAAGACCAATCTTGCCAGCGCTATAGGGGAGCAACAAATGAGTGCCGTATGGATAGATCAGAGTTTCGGCTGAAGACAAATGAGGAAGAGAAGCAAGCCTTTTTTCCATGCGTCTAGCATATTTTTCCGATTCCCACATAGAATCATCTGCTGCCGCTACCATAATTAACCTGCCACGAATTCGTTCGATGGGGATAAAGCAATGTTCCGGAATCTCTTGTCTTTCCTCATGCTGAAATAACTCGATTGAGCGCAATTCGTGATGTTCATGACAGCTTTTTGTCACTTTGTCATAATATTCGTGTTCTGTAAGTCCATAAGGCAAATAAGGTAAAAGCCTTCCTTCAAAAGTAAATGTGGATTTGCCACAGCACCATTCTTTCATGCCTTCCTTTTTCCCTTCTTCGAAGCCTTCCATAACGATATCAATGGCTTCGCAAGCGATGGTGAGTGTAATGTCCGGATAGCAAGAAGCAGCCATTAAGGCCATGTTGCCGCCAAAGGAAATCCCATAAACGCCGATTCTTTCCATTCCTCGATTTTTTAGCCAATCAATCGCCTTTCCAAAATATTCGAGCGGCCATTCGTGTAATCCGTCTTTTTGCGCATGGTCCTGCCACTTTCCTAGACCAAGAGAGCAACATCCACGTTTGTTTAACCATTTAGCGAGAGCCTTATTCACGATACTGTTTCCATTTGAACCAACCAGGGTGATAATGGAACATTTGGAATCTTTTACGGGGAAAAACCAGCTTTCAAAACCATCTGTTTTTAATTCCGTATGGATGGATTTCATATTGTTTTGCTTCACTTCCTATTAATGAAGACGGGTAGCATCGAATGCACATCCCGCGTTCCTATTACAAAAAGGTCTTTAATTCTTCTGCTGGAGTATGATTCTTTAATTCATCCGGAGGAAAACGATTGGGATATTTGCCTTCTGTTAATATCTTTTTCAGATAGAGATTGTCTAACTGCATATCTTCCTGTATCAGGTTGAAGTTTGCTTTCTTCCTGTACAACACTTTGAAAATCAGGAAATTGACGATTGATCCGATAATCGGTGTGGTGAGACCAAAAGATTCTGTATGAGAGAAGTGGCATCCGTTTTCCGTCCGCCTCCCCTCAAAAGTGATAAAGGCTGTCTTCTTGTCGCTTTGAAATTCGATCAAAAAACGATCTTTCTCCAAGACACTTTGAATGAGTGTTCCACTTACATCATAGTCAAGCCCCATCACAATTTCGTGGAAACGGACTTTGCTGCCAACGGATATCGAATGGTCAAGCAATCGACATTCCAAATGGAAAGGGCTCCATTTGACAAATTCTGTTTCAAAATGTTGAAGCCAGTTTTCTAGCCTTTCGTAGGGAACTGGGATATCGATTTGTTCTTGAAGTGTAATCATCATGCTTCTCCTTTTTTGCCTTTTAGGATTTTGCAGTCCGCTTGGCTATGCGTTTTGAAAAGAAAGACGCATTGAACCAAGTATCCTTCTTAGAAAATCTGCGGTTTTCTACAATGAAGCGGCTATTTAAGTGGTAGTGACAATAGAGTAAGTCATAACTAACTATAACACATCACAATTTGAAAACCCAAATTCATGTTGACATTCGGAACGTAAACCAAAACGCTGCAAACTCATGAACTCTGCGTGTATTGAGACCTTAGACGAATGATAAAACTGGCGATGCTTAAACAAAGCGGCAAAATTAAAATGGTTCGTAAGGGGAAAAGTGCAGTGGACCATAGAAATGAATCCAGAAATTCACCTGTATCATTCGACAGCGAGGTTTATTTGTTCGCATGATCAAGAAAGATGCGGTCGCGAAAGAAATTCCGTAGAAAATTGTCTCTATTGAAACAGAGAAATAAATTTTAAGTAATATATAATATTGCTAAGAAAAGGGAAGGAGAATTTTATTTTGAAAAATAAATTGTTTGCTTTGCCTTTAGTTTTTCTTCTAGTTACTGGTTGTTCCGATAAAAACAATACTTTTATATCGTCTTATTCTTCTAATGCCTCGTTGGCTATTATCGAAGGAATTGAGTGGGACAACGATTCTAATGTGAACATTCTTATTGCAAACCTTTATTATGGAACAGCTTATAACGGCGAAATTCATCAGCTTACTAATCATAATTTTGAATCAATTGATGTCTCGATGGGAATGTTAGAGAATAATTCGCTTTCAGAGATTTCGAAATATTCCGTTGATATGGAAAGTTACAATAGTCAAGAATATGGGATTTTGAAAGAGAACGCCAAAAAAGCAAAATCGGACGACTTCAAATTATCTTACACCTTTAATTTAAGAACGTTGTTATCAATCGAAGAAGGGCCGAGAATAACGATTGATAACCTTTGCTTTTTGATTGCCTACACTATAGTTTTCAAAGATGATTTTAGTGAGGAAATATCGACTATTAATAGGAAATTTACTGCTACAGCAACGATTTCCAATACATATTTTTCTCTATCCAATATAGAATTTTGCTGGTGGGCTTAAGTAGGTTTTTACGATTGGGACTTTGTTAGTTTCATTATTAATTTCAGTTTAGAAGTATTTACCAAAGTGTGGGTGGGGAATCCGGAATCCCACATGCTATAATTTGGGCGCTAGATAAACGGCAAAGGCGATCGTCGGATCGGTTTATCTAGCAATACTTCTTCCGGCGATCGCCTTTGCTCCACAAAGAAGGAGCTTTTTTCATGGATAGTCTTCCGAGCGTCAGTGAAAGGCAAGGACATCGCCGAGAGGGTAGACGAACTGGTGTGGGAATGCCACCAAACAAGTGCGGCCTTCAAGAGCGGAATCCGATATTAGGTCAGTTTCCCACCCACACTTTGGTAAATGCTTCTAAAAAATAAGCTCTGTTGAGAAAACCAACAGAGCCTTCTTTTTTCTTTGTTGCCCTCGAAAGGGCGGGGTTTAGCAAGGGAAAATATTTATTTCAAAGGAGCTACCGGATGAGGGCCATCGAAGAGGAAATGCAATCCAACCACATTGGGGCCAGAATGGTAAGCATTAGTCGGCGAAGCATGATCGAATAAGACCTCTTCGAATCCTTGCTTTCGAATGAAGTCAAGATATTCCTTTAATTGATTTTCATCAAAGGTAGAGCAGGTCAAAGAGGCGCGTCTCTTATCGATATTCGGATGGGAATCCAATAAATCTTGGAAATATTCATAATCGCATTTTTTGATGTTTCCGCGATGTTTTTTGCCCACTTTAAAAGAACCATCAGGAGCGCAAACGATTTCCGGTTTTAACAGCAACAAGTTAGCACCGAATAACGCCAAACTGGAACAGCGGCCGCCAAGGTATAGGAACTTGAGCTTATCCAATTGAAAGGAAGTTTGGGTATAAGGAACCCGCGCCTCCACGCGAGAGACGATTTCCTCAAAAGGATAGCCAGCTTCCAACAAATCATTTGCGTAGAGCGCCAAAAGAGCAATGCCGCCAGAGGTGACCTTCGTATCAATGACGTGGATACGGGGATTGCCTTCGGCTGCCGTGCAGGCATTGCTGTAACTGGAAGAAAGTTTAGAAGACATGCAGAAGTGGATGATATGGTCGTATTTTTCTAATAAATGAGAAAAATGCTGTTGGAATTCGTCAATATTGGGAGCAGAAGTGTGACACATCTTGTGTGTCTTTTCGGTATAAGCGTACATTTCTTCCAACGTGAGTTCGTTGTCGAAATAAGATTTGCCTTCCTTTTCTAAATGGAAGTGGACGACGGGAATATGATATTTTTCTAATTCAGCAGGAGTAAAGTCGATAGTTGAATCAGCAGACAGGATAATGGACATAAAGCCTCCTCTTTGATGAAACTATTATATCTAGTATGTAAAACTAGTTCTACTATAACGAATAAATTTTAACGTTTTGCAAAAAGTGAACTGTAGTTCAAATCTTTTCAAAACAAGGTATGATAATGGCGCATGGTAAAAGAAGCGGTCGTTTTAATTCCGAGCTATGAGCCCTCACACTTTTTGATAGAAACAGTAGAAGCGATAACAAAAGAAGACTTTCCTGTTCTTCTGATTAACGACGGCTCCTCTTCCTCCTACGATTCGATTTTTGCTAAAGTGGCCTCCTTGCCTCGCGTGAATTACCGCTCTTATCCCGTCAACCATGGCAAAGGGTATGCCATGAAATATGGATTCGCTTTGATTCCTGAACTTTATCCTTCTGCCCGTTTTGTCATTACGGTAGATGGAGATGGGCAGCATGCATTGACGGATATCTTACGCATCTATGACGCCCTTCTAAAGAAAGACGAACCCGTTTTCGGCGTTCGCTCCTTTCCCAAGGGCACACCCTGGAAATCCCGACTTGGCAATCAGCTATCGAAAATTAATCGTTCTTTGCTGACCAAACAATATATCGCGGACGATCAATGCGGTTTACGAGGTTTTCCCGTGCGCTACTTGCCGAGTTTGATCCAAACAAAAGGCTCTCGTTACGAATACGAAATGAATGAATTGATTCGTTGCCAAATGATGCAATACCCCGTTTATTCTTTACCGATTCAAACCATTTATACGGATGAAAAAAACTCGGCTTCACATTTTCGTCCGGTGCGTGACACTTTAAAAATTCAGGGCATTATTCTTTTTCATAGCATCGGCGCCTTATTAACCAATGCCTTGTTGATGTTTTTGCTCATCACTTTCTTAGAACGCGACTCTTTCCCTCTTTGGCTAGATACCTTTTTGGCTTATACTTCCTGCTTTTTCCTTTATTTCCTTTTCTTATCTATCTTTTATCCATCGCAACGTTTTTATCGCCGTCTTAGCAAAGAATTGCTCTTTTCTGCTATCCGTATGGCCGCTTGCTCGCAGTTCTTGTTTCTTTTTATCCGCCTTTTGCATGGTCCCGTTATTCCGATGGTGATTCTTTCCGTTCTTCTTTCTGCCTATTTAAACGTTTTGCTTTCTTGGGCTTTTCGTAAAATCTATCGTGCCTACTAAGACAAAGGGCATTCTAATCTCCCGTTTATCCGTGTTATGCTGACACTATGAAAGAAAAAATCGAGTGGTTTAAATCTTTTGCTAATGCCCACGATTTTAAAGACTGGTTCAGCATTGGAGCAGGGATTTTGATGGGTGTTGTTAACTTAATGGCTATGATACATGGAAAGTCCATGCTTTTTGCTGCTCTGCTTTCATTTTATTTTGGTTTTGCCTTGATGCGAATGGTCTTATTGCTTTTGAAAAAGACAAATCACACTCGTTTTTGCACCACGGGTTTGATTACGTCGGGTTTTTGTTTTTTACCATGCCCATCTTTAACGTCGCATTGTTTGTGTTAGCCGCTGGAGAGGACTTAATTCATTTTCCTTTTCGTTCCATGATTTACGGTTATGCCTTCTATGCTTTTTATAAAGCGGTTTCGGCCATTATGTCCATTCGAGAAGGACGGAAGCAACAATCTGCCTATTTGCAATGCGTGTCGATTCTTTCTTTGCTGTCCGCCGCTTATACTATGCTTTCCCTAACGGCCAACCTGGCATATCAACAAGGCGTGAGCGATGATTCCTCCATGAAAGGCACTGAGTTAGCATTGCTAGTGGCAACAATGGTTTACATTGTCATGATGATCATTTGGCTCGATGTTCGGGGAATCCGTGACTTTATCAAGTACCGGAAAGAAAAACAAAAAGCGGCTTTTAAGATGCCGCAAGTTCGCTGAATCTATTGCCTTAAAAAAACGATTTTTTTCGCGATTAATCTTTTAACTCTTTCAATTTATTGATGATTTTAGGAAGCGCTTCGGAAGGAGTTTCAACGTCCATGACTGCCGTTTCAATCGGACAATAACCGGTTTTCGTGTGATTGATAATTTGATCGACCAAATGTTCGTAATGGGTCGGGATATGATAACGTTCTAAAACCATTAAAGCAGGCTTTGAAAGAATGTTGGTGTGAATTTCTTTGACTTCTAATAATACATAAAGAAAGGCGGCCCCTTTTCCAATGACTTTGTCTGCCGCAGAAAATTCAGAAAACGTGCGTTTTCCCACCCATTTTAATAAGGGGCGAACGCCACGTTCATGATCTTCAATGATTTCTTGACCGTCGGTCAGGAAGTTACACTAAGTATGTGTTTTTGAGAAAAATCAGCAGGACATCAATGGGCCCCTAGGGGCCGGCGCCTCCTATGGCGCAAAAAAGCCGCGTCCCC
>CADAUN010000083.1 GCA_902791085.1 uncultured Erysipelotrichaceae bacterium
AAATTCTTACATCGGCGACATAATTCACGCTGGCCGCCCATAGACGTAGCAAATCCGCTCCAAATTGATTGGCGACTTTGGAAGGATCGATGCCGTTCCCGGCGGATTTGGACATCTTTTGCCAATTCTCATCCATGACCCAGCCATGCGTTAAGGTCTCGCGATATGGAGCTTGCCCAGTCGCAGCTACCGATAAAATCAAAGAACTATTGAACCAGCCGCGATATTGGTCGTTTCCTTCCAAATAAAGGTCAGAAGGGAATTTTAACCCCCGTTCTTTTAAGACTCCGTCCCATGAAGACCCGGAATCAAACCAAACATCCATGATATCGGTTTCTTTTTTATAGAGATCATGAGGTGAGTGAGCGTTACGGTATCCCTCTGGCAACAATTCGTTGGCAGAATGGCTCCACCATGCATTTGACCCTTCTTTTCGTACCAAAGCGGCAATATGGGCGAAAACTTCTTCCTCTAGAATCGGTGTTCCGTCTTCGGCATAAAGAACGGGGATAGGAACCCCCCAAGCGCGTTGCCTTGAGATGCACCAGTCACCACGATCTTTAATCATGTTGACCATCTTTTCTTCGCCCCAAGAAGGATTCCAGCGAACCTGATGCACTGCCGCGATCAGTTCAGGACGGATTTTCTCAATGGAGAAGAACCATTGCGGCGTTGCCCGGAAGATGATGGGCTGGTGAGTCCGCCAGTCATGCGGATAAGAGTGAACAATGTCTACTTCTTTTAGCAAAGAGCCATTTTCTTGAAGCAATTCCACGACTTTGTCATTGGCTTTCGCGTAGAAAAGGCCATTGCAAGGATCATTTTCTTCTAAATGATAATAGCCGCGATCATCGATGGGGCAAGTCGGACGAATGCCATATTTAGCACAAACATTGAAGTCATCAACCCCAAAGTCCGGTGCCGTATGAACACATCCAGTGCCATCGCTATCCGTGACGAAAGATGCCATGAGCAAAGGAGAAGCGCGATCATAAAGCGGATGTTTGACCGTCGCGTTTTCTAAGGCCTGTCCTGGGAATGTCTTTAACAATTCGCAACGCTCGAATCCGAGTTCCGTCTGGAGTTTTTCTGCTAAAGAAGCTAAGAAAACAAATTTGCCTTTTTCTGTGTCAAATAAGCCATAAGTAAAACCGGGATTTAACGTCACCGCGCGATTCCCTGGAATCGTCCACGGCGTGGTGGTCCAAATGATAATCGAGGCATCGTTAGGCACAACGCCTTTGCCATCAAGAAAACGGAAAGCGACGTACATCGTCCGCGCAGGAATATCAGCATATTCCACTTCGGCTTCCGCTAACGCGCTCTCACTTGACGGAGACCAGTATACGGGCTTCAAGCCTTTATAAATCAGACCTTTTTTCACCATTTCGGCAAATACTTCGATTTGCCGCGCCTCGTATTCTGGCAACAATGTCAAATACGGATGCTTATAATCGCCAAGAACGCCAAGACGATGAACTTGAGCCTTTTGATGTTCCACTTGTTTTAACGCATAATCGCGGCAAAGATTCCGAAAATCGAGAATCGGCGTGGTTTTTCGGTTCACACCGCTTTTGGTCACTTTGACTTCAATCGGAAGACCATGGGTATCCCAGCCAAAAATGAAAGGCGTTTTATACCCTTGCATGTTTTTATAACGCACGATGAAGTCTTTTAACAAACGGTTCAACATGTGGCCACAATGGATGTCACCATTCGCATAAGGCGGACCGTCATGCAGCATAAATTCATTCACGTCTAACCGGTCTTCGTTCATCTTGCCATAAAGATCCATCTCATCCCATTTAGCGAGAATTTTTGGCTCTTTTTGCGTCAAATTTCCGCGCATTTCAAAGGCGGTGCGTGGCATTAACAAGCTCTTTTTGATTTCGTCTCCCATCCTATTTCCTCCTAGGGCAAAAGAAAACGCCCCATCTAAGGGCGCATCCGCGTGGTACCACCTTAGTTCAGATACGACTATATCTGCTCTTCTTTCGCCAGGTAACGTCTGGTAACGGCTTCTTACATCTCTTCAGAAAGCTGGCTCCCGTAGTGATGGATCGTTGGCTTGCCTCGTTCTCATCCAAGAGGCTCTCTGTTGCTTGCCTTTGACCGCTCTACGATCTTAACCGAGAAGATAATACGTGCTTTTTCTTTTCTTTTCAATGAAAAACGGCATCCAAGATGCCGCATTTCTCTAAAGAGAATTCCCGCCGTCTCCGCCATTCCCAAAATCGGGACGTAAGATATCGGAAAGATTGATGTCATCCGCCGTCAAAGTATCGCCATTCGCTGCTGTTGTATCCGTAGTAGGCGTCACTTGGGCAGGCATAATGGGCTTGGTTTGAGGTGTTTGCGTAGGTGCGGCAATAAAATCATCGCTATTTTCAAAATCGGAGGCAATCACGCTCACCACCAAATCATCCGACAAGGATGGATTGATGGAAATGCCGAGCTTCACATCGACTGGGCCGCCCGCTTCTTCTACAATTTTTTGCACGCAACGTTGCGCTTCGTACATTGTGACGTTTGTGCCACAAGTAATGGAACAAATGGCACGGCGCGCACCACGGATATTGGTTTCCAATAGCGGCGAATTGATGGCATTTAATGCCGCTTGCTCAGCTTTGTTTGGGCCTTTGCCTTGGCCAAAGCCAATCAAAGCAACACCTGAGTCTTTCAAAGTCGTACGAACATCTGCGAAATCCAAATTCAATTGCGCGGGGATCAAAATCAAATCCGCAACGGTTTTGACGGACTGCGCTAAGATACGATCGGATTCTTGAAAGGCCTTATCCACGGATACGCCGCCAGAATTTGTCAGCAATTTATCGTTAGAAACAATGATGACAGAATCTACGGCATCTTTGAGTTTTCGTAATCCTTGCACCGCGTTTTCGGTGCGTTTGGTTCCTTCAAAAGAGAAAGGACGCGTGACGATAGCGACTGTTAAAGCACCAGATTCTTTCGCAATTTTAGCGACAACTGGGGCAGCGCCTGTTCCGGTGCCTTTCCCCATTCCTGCCGCGATAAAAACCATATCGGCGCCCGTGACAATTTCTTTGATTTGATCTTTGGATTCTAACGCCGCTTTCTCTCCGACAGAAGGATCCGCGCCAGCACCTAATCCATGCGTGGTTTCGTTTCCTAAACAAATTCGATGTGGAGCTTTCGAAGAAGCCAATGCTTGCTTATCGGTATTCATCACATAGAATTGCACGTTTTGAATATTTTCATCAATCATGCGGTTGACGGCATTGTTACCAGCACCGCCGACACCGATGACTACAATACGGACAATAGGCTCAAAGGAGTCTAAATCGTTTTCAAAATTTTCGCTCATACTTATTTTCCTCCTTTACCGGAAGCGGATTCGCGCGACAACGTCGACACGCCGCGGTAAATATCGCTTTCTGAAGTCTTGTGCTTTCCTTCGGCAGCAATCATGCCAAGCACGTTGGTCGCTTTTGGCGTTCTTGCGCCTAAGACGGATGGCAAAACGCCATATAAAGCACGCTTTTGGAGCACCGGCTCAAGCAAAGCACCAATGCCACGCAATTCAGCACCGCCACCGCTAAGCAAAATCGGGCATTGACGGAAAGGAGCTTCGCGCTTAGTTCCCACTTCATCGATGGCAGGGATTAAATTGGGATTATATTGCTCATCGAAATAACGCTTGATGACCTCATTTAACTGTTGTTGCATGATTTTCTTCGATAAAGAAGCGCCGTTAGGACCCACTAAAGGCATCGAGTAATGATGTTCAGCCAAATCGTATCCGTAACGTTCTTTGAGCCAATTTGCTTCTGAAAGAGACAAGCCTAATTCTTCCGCGATTTGGCGAGTCAAATTCATACTTCCTTTGGCAAAGAAGCGGGAGCGGATGACCGAGCGTTCGCCAACGGCCGACAAACTGGTGAAATCCGCGCCGAAATCTAGTAACAAATAAGTCTCCGGATAGCCATGCATGGTGGCAATTAATTCCGAAGCGCAATAAGGGGCGACCGCAGTACGATACACCCGAAATCCAGCTTTTTCGACGACGGAACGGAATGTTCTTAAAGTTTCTTCAGGCAACGTATGGAGCTTCGCGTAAATCGCAAGCTGCGTTCCTTCTTGTCCTAACGGCGGATAAGCATAACGTGCATTGCCGGTGACGAAATAATCCGGGACGATATCTACGATTGTGCTTTTCGGTTCAGGCAAAGAGGTTTGGCGAATCAACGAAAGACAATTGGTAACATCGACCGATCCCACTGTTGTCCCGCTCACCAACTTCGTTCCTTCTTGAATTTGATAAATCAAAAATCCACGCGGAGGCAAAACCAGGCAAAAATTTTGCGGCGTAATATGTAGCCCCGATTCAGCGTCTTCGATATCGTGAAAATTTTGTAAGGCAGTAACCAATGCCGCTTCGTCTAAGATGGCCCAATTGCTCACCACGCCGGAAGGCAAAGGGACTTCGCGATAGCAAATTAAGGCGGGAATGCCATCTTTCGTCAAGAAGCCGACAGCCAAGCGAAGACAGGAGTTGGTGATTTCGAGCGCACTGATGTAATTCGGATTTTCCATAACTTGTATTCTATTCTAGAATAAAGCGAAATGTTAAGCAAGAAAATTAGAAGTTTGTTAGAGGTGTTTTAGTAGTTTTTTAGTTATTTATAAAAAAGATGAATACCACTAAATATAATAGAAAAAGATTCGATGAAATCATGGTTTTAAAAGAAAGGATAAAAAACTTAAAAGAAAGGATTCGGAAAATATAACTTTTATTAAAAAGAAAGAAAAAAGCCCTAATTTTTTAGGGCCATCAGTCATTTTTATTCGACCGATTTTACTTCTTCTTCTGAATTCTTTTCTTCTTCCGAAGAGACGACGGTGAGGCTGCTATCGTGATTGTCTTCCGCCTTTGCCGTCTCAGCAATCTTATAAGATACGCCTACTGGAATCGCAGCCAGGAGGAACATCGCCAATGACACAACAGCGGCTTTAGAGGCAAAACGCAGCCGATAATAAGTTTTTGTTTTGCCAGTCTTATCCAATTTGTCTTTCATAAAATCCTCCTTTCTTTTTGTTCTTATTTTTGTTTCTTTTGAATGGCGCGAAGTTTCGCGCTTTTGGACCGATGGTTCTCGCTTAGTTCTTTTTCGCTTGCCACTATTGGCTTCCTAGTCAAGGCAAGATAGGGCGCTTCCGGGAGTTCCTCTGGCAACAAATCCGGTCCTTCTCTGCTTCCTTCTACCACCGTTAAGGAACGGAATTTGTCTTTGACCATGCGGTCTTCTAAGCTTTGAAAGGTCAAAATGGCAATTCGTCCGCCTGGTTTTAAGATAGAATCGAATGAATCTAGCATTTGTGCGAGATTGTCCATCTCTTGATTCACTTCAATTCGTAACGCCTGGAAAATTTGTTTTGCCGGATGACCTTTTTTCATTCGTTCCTTCGCTGGCTTTACGCGTTTGATGAGGTCAACTAACTCTCCGGTGGTAAGAATCGGTTTCTTTTCTCTTTCTTTTACAATGGCTAACGCAATGGCTTTGGAATATGGATCTTCACCATATTTTTCGAAGACATCTCGCAACTGCTCATAAGAATATTGATTGACGATTTGTTCCGCGGTAACAGAGCTTTCTTGATTCATACGCATATCTAACGGAGCGTCTTCGCGATAAGAGAAACCGCGCTCTGCTTCGTCAAATTGGGGAGAAGAAACGCCTAAGTCGGCAGTAATCCCGTCTACTTCTTTCACGCCGATTTCTTTTAAGCGGGAGACAAAGTCGCGGAAATTCGCGTGAAGGATGGTGAAGTTTGTTCCGACCGAAGCAAGCCTTTCTCGGCTTTCCATAATGGCTTCTTCGTCTAAATCAAAGGAGTAAAGATGGCCACACGGAATGCGAGACAAAATGGCACTTGATGTGCCGCCTCTTCCCAAAGTTAGGTCGACGTAAATGCCGTTTTCTTTGAGATCAAGCAACGAAATGGTCTCCGTTAACATGACGCTGTAATGAAAGCCCATAATCACTCCTTCGCTCCGTTAAGACGGCTTAAATTTTCAGCAATGTCTTCATAGGAAGAAGAATGTTTTTCCCAATAGGCTTCATAAGCACTTTGGTCCCATAATTCCATGTGATCCAAAACGCCGATCAATACGATGTTGTTCCCGAGAGAATAACGCTTGGTGATGGCGCTTCCTAAGGTGATGCGGCCATGGGAATCCACTTCCATCCGTTCCACGCTTGACGTTGCTAACCGAAGATAAGCCCTGGCCGACGCATCAAGATAGGGAAGCTTGGACAAGGAAGCTAAGTAAGATTCGAATGTTTCCTCCGTATAGAGAGAAACAGCTCCTTCAAAACCTCGCAATAAATAGAGACAAGGGGGCATTTCCTTCACCAATTTGGTGGGGAGTTGCAAACGACCCTTGGTATCTAAAGTGCGTTCATAGGTTCCAAAAAAATTTCCCACTTTTTCCCACTCCATGATTAAATTAACACGCGAGAAAAGAAAAGAAAAGTAAAAAAGCGATTAAAAAAGAAAAAAGTCCCTTGTCGTATAAACTGGACCCCGTAATTCGGACAGTCTAGAAAAAAGGCCTACCCCAAAAGATTGCCTCCGATTACACTTGATTCGGAGGTTTTCTTTATGGCCGG
>CADAUN010000084.1 GCA_902791085.1 uncultured Erysipelotrichaceae bacterium
TGGTGACCTGTACGGGATTCGAACCCATGAATGTATCCTTGAAAGGGATATGAGTTAAGCCGCTTCTCCAACAGGCCATATAAAATGGCGCTCACTATAGGGCTCGAACCTACAACAAATCGGTTAACAGCCGATTGCTCTGCCATTGAGCTAAGTGAGCGTCAGCTTTGCGCTTTAACGCGCATGGAATATGATAATCACTCAAAAACTTTTTTGCAAGACAAGTTAGAAAGTTTTCTAAAATTTTCGTTCCTCGTGTCAAACTGAAGAAGAAAGCCCTGAGAAAACGGCATATCGCAGGGCTTAAATAAAGTCTTCCGTTATTTAGCGTTGAGTTTTTGCTCAATCGCGTGGAACAAATCTCCCACCGTTTTCAAAGAAGATAATTCATCTGCCGTAAATTGGAAGCCGTAGCGA
Source organism: uncultured Erysipelotrichaceae bacterium (assembly GCA_902791085.1). GTDB lineage: Bacteria > Bacillota_I > Bacilli_A > RFN20 > CAG-826 > UBA4951. The sequence continues at coordinate 418 of CADAUN010000084.1, forward strand.
TCTTCTAAATCCAAGCAAAGACCGACCACATCGAGGCTATCGAGGCCAAGATCTTTCAATGCTTTGTCATCACTGACGGAATCCACATGAATTTTTTCACAGAATGCTTTACGAATTTCTTCTAACTGATTAACGCTCATATCTATACCTTCTTGCTCTAAACGAACAAGAAAATTATAGAAAATCGCAACCACAAGAGCAAGTTATGCTCCGAAATCTACGATTAACATGTTTGCTTTGGTTTCAGAAACATTGCCGTTTGCGTCCACTTCAACATTTTTAGCGACTGAATCTGCGCTGCTTTTAAAAGCCGGAATCAGCACCGCGGCAATCACGCCAAAAGCTGCTAAAGTCAAGACCATTGCCAATAATTGTCCCTTTAATTCGCTCATATTTCCTCCTTTCTAGCCTCGATATCCCAGGACCACCGTACGATTGACGGCTAGTTTTTTGCTTTCTCCGTCAAACGCCAAAGGCCGATAGGTTTTCCAAATTTGAAATGAGAAATTGCTGTATTCGGCGAAAGTTGCGCCACTCGGGTTGCAATCTAGAATATGGGCGTCATGTGATTCCACAAATTCCACTACCGTTTCGTCGATTTTCCAACGTCTTGTGATCATTTTTCCAGCGGTTGCCGCCACTTCGTCGATTTCTGCATAAATTGTTTGCATTCGGCATAAATCGCCGGCATAAGCCATCATGACAATGACATAAACGAGTGATAACATAAAACCTAAACTAGAGGACATGGTTAAATTGCTCCATCAATATGACAATGGCGACTGCGATCATACCCACAGACAAGGCCGAAGCTGTCGTTGGTAAGAAATTAAAATTGCTATAATGTCGCCGCTCTTGCTCTATTCTTTCTTGACGTTTTTCGTCAGCCAAATTTTCAAACATCATTTCAAATTGGCGGAGATAAGCTTCTCCTTCGCCTTCTTTTGACATCTTGTAAATGCTCATCATCACCTGTTGGATTTCGAGGTGATGGAAATTTTCGGCGAAGTCCAAATAAGGTTGCACGCTTTTGTCTTTGTCAATCGCAGTTAACATGGTTTGAAATTTATCTGCCATCCGGGGCGAAGCATAATGCATCGTATCTTCTAATGCTTGGTAGACGGGCTCGCCATTTCGGACATAGATTGAGAAATAAGAGAAAAGGTGTACGAATTCGTTTTCATCTTCTTTATTTTTTCGTTCTTTGATTCGTTTAGGCTTCCCTAGAAACCAAACGTTCATCCCAAGGCATGCGATAAGACAGGATATCGACATGAGCCAATTTTGATTCAGAAAAGCGAAAATGATAACCACGCCAAGAAAGAAAACGTTGAATAAAATCCATGCAAAGAATTCTTTCTTTGGCGATAATGACGCTTCTAAATAACGTTTTTCCCAAGCGATTTGGAATTTGAATTTCTTTTTTTGCTTACGTCTCATACTCTTTTTTCTCCTTTTGCCCATGCCTTTTCCCCTGTGATTCCGCGAATGAAAAGAAATAACGAAACAAGAGCCATAAGGCCATAGGTGCAGCACATTGCCAAATACGCCACATGGTTACTTAGCAATTCAAAGAAGGAACTCATGCCAAAGCGAAGAGAAATCATCACAATTCCACTCATCGCCCATAAGGTGGCAAATTCCAAGATTGCGCGCTTTTGGTTTCTTTGATGCTGCATTCTCTCTTCTTCTTGCCTAGTGCTTTCCCGGAGAAGCGGCCCTGCCACATCTAGAATTTCGCCACCTTGTTCTTCATAAAGTCGAACCACTGCGAAAAAGACATGGTAAATATCGCTTGGGAAAAAGCGGGCCAAATATTGCAACCTTTCGTCTACCGAATAAGAAGCTGTTTCTAAGAACGCCTGTCTTTCTTCTCCGCTTAGCATGTCGGAAGCTTGATCTAACGCATCGTCATAGGAATGAGTGGCGGATAAAGTGACGAGAAAGGAACGAATGAAGCCATGTGCTTCGCGAGATAAACGATCTTTAGTTTCTGCGCGTTTGACCATCGGTAATAGCACAAAAATCTCGCTCAGCATAAATAACAAAAACAAGGCGACTCCAATGATCCATTGCCCACTTACGGCATAACTTACTCCACCAAAAAACAGGGCGATAAGAAATGCGATTATCCCTTTATTGAACATAAGCACTCCTTTCAAATAACGAAATCAGTTTTCCACTGCCTTCTTCCAATCTGGCGATGGACTTTAAATAGCGCAAAACCGATCCATCTTCCCCTCTTTCTTTAGCCACATAAGCGTAATAAGAGAAATGGTGAGCGACGTCCTCTAGCAATTCCGATCGCTTGAGCAATGGATTTCCCATCATGGCAAGCCGCGCAATGCGTCCTGGCATTGCCGACACGTCTTTTGCGTGGATGGTGGTCAAAATAGGATGTCCTGACATCGCGCACGTCAATGCTTCTAACATTTCTGCGCCCCTTGCTTCCGCCACAATGATGTAATCGGGATTATTTCGTAATGCATTCTTAATCAAAGAAGAAAACGACGCGCATTTGGCATTTTGCTCATTCGCTATCCACATGGTTAAGTCGATATTTGGATTCGAAACTAAATCTAATTCCTCCACATTATCGACAACGATCACTTTGGTTGCCGCTCTTAGATGCAACAAACACCATTTCTGAAGTTCTGTCTTCCCTGATCCCGTCAATCCCCCGATTACCAATGATTCTTGACGCCATAAAAGCTGTTGCAGTATGTCTTTGCTGTTGCCTGCAAAAAAGGAAGGGTTCTCTTCAATTGCACAATGCGCTCTTTCTACGCGCAAAGAGAAGGTGTACGTTTTTTCGTTACTCCATCGCGCAATCGAACGATTCACGGCATTTAATCGATAGGGGCCAAAAGAAACATCTAGAATCGGTTGCAAAAACGAAAGCTGCCGTTCCGTCTGATTCGCAATTTGGCGTAGAAACTGCTCCACTTCTTCTTCACTGGGTTTCAATTCGCTTTTGGCACGTCCATAACGATTGGTCACATAATAGATTTCTTTGCCGTTATAAGAAATATCGGTCACATCTGGCAACGCTAATAAAGGTGACAAAAAGCTTTGCTCGACATAAGTCTTAACATCTACCGCCATAGTTATTTTCCTTTCACGATCGTGAACGTTTTCTCATTGCGATAGCAATAAACGCTTTGGAAGCGACATTCCCAATGCAAAGTGAATTGCTGATATCGATTCGTGAATACTCCCTTAGTCGTCACGATTTCTTGGCCAAAGTCATACGCATAGGAGGTGGTAATGCGCGTTTGAATCCGCGCTAAATTTTCTTCAAAATATTGTTTGGTCGTTTCTTTTACCACATCCGGAGAAAAATAAGGTGGCAAAACTTCGCCATAAATCGCTTTGTCATCCCAATAACGGCTAATCACATCCTTTTGATACACCGTGTAGTCCAAATGGGTAAACGCACGTTGGACTGTGCCGTAGTCGAACGAAAACAAAAACATTTTGGTGGTGAAGGAAAATAAGAAAACAATCAGAAACCAGTTCATCATAGGAGCGATTCCTCCACGTAATACGTCGAATTGGTGTGATGCCCAAAGAAATTCTTGCTTCGCGTAAAATAATAATCAATGCGATAAGAAATCTGACGATGCGGACCGCAACCTAAGATATCGATTCGAAAATGATAACGAGTGGCTGCGTTGCTGGATAAGGGTGGCAGGATAAAGGAATTGGCTTTGTCATAATCGGCCTCGTTAAATCCAGCCGGTAAATGACTGGCACGATAGACTTTTAGCCCGTCTTTACGGATGTAGAAGCTCTCTTCAAAATGAAAGCGATTGGAAAAATGAGGAATGTAATATTCATGCTGCAATGGAAAGCGATAACCATATTGTTTCGTGACTTCGTCATAGGCCAAAGATTTGCCAAAAGGAAAGTTTTGGTGGCCTTCTAGGATATAAAAATAAGCGCCATTGATTCCATTTTTCTTTAAACTATACGGACGTTTTTTATCGTCGTAATAACGCACCTCGAAATCGAGTGGGACAAGGGAATCATTTAAGACCCCGCGGTCACTTCTTTCAAACGCATTAGCGTTTAAATATTCATACGTCGCAATGGATTCGACATTGTAAGTCCAAAGACGTCCACCAAAATTTTTAACCACTCGCGGAATATAACGCCCGCCTGTCTGATCGAGAAGCGATTGCGTGCCACTAACTCCCACGTTTTGATAGTTATAATTCTTTATGTTGTAATAAGGCAAAGGAACGGAAAGATAATAAAACCGCCCTTGATATTCTTTCCCTGTTTCATCAACCCCATCTTCGTCGGCATAAACTCCTACCGCCATCCAGACATCAGAAAAGGTGTAACCTTTTATCAACGAGATGTTATTCATTTTTAAATACAATACGGGGGCACAATATAGGTAATAATCGCTGGGGTTTCGATACGTAAATGCCCAACGGAAAATCTCAATGTTTTGCACTTCTTTATGCTGAATCCATTGGGTTTCGCTACCAATATAAAGACAGGCAAGAATGCAGCAATACGCTTCTTTTTTCAGGTGAAAAAGCAAATTAAAGTACCATTCTTCCTCTTTTCCCGCTTCATTACAGGGGATATCCATGGTCTCAAAATATCCATAACGGCGATTGACAAAATCGCGATTCTGATTGGTAATTGGCGTCCGAAGCCACTGCTTTGGGTCATGAGCTTCAAAATGATCGGGAAACGGAATGGAGATTCGTTTCACGCCAGTTAGCCACGAGCCTAGCAACAAAAATGGAAAAAACCACCCTGCTTTCATTTCTTTTCCTCCTTCTTTTACCCGCTTCACTTTTTAAAAGACCATAAGAACGATTCTTGGACAAAGAAAAATGAAAACCGCCGGCTTTTCTCGTTTGTCGCAATTGGTTTATAATCAATCTATGATTTTATTAATCGGTCCCTCTGCTTCAGGAAAAACGGCCATCTCAAAAGCGTTACGAAAACGATACGGCATTATCAAGGCCATCACGCATACCACTCGTGCCCCGCGCAAAGGCGAAGCCAATGGGGTAGATTATTATTTTGTTACCGACGAAGAATTCGATGCTTTGGACCGCCGTCATCAGCTGATTGAAAGCACGCTTTATGACGGACATCGTTATGGCTGCACCAAAAACGAGATTGATGACGACAAATGCGTCATTGTGGATCCAAACGGATATCGCGCTTTTACTGCTTTAAAGGAACCTTCGATTGTGACCTTCTTTTTACGTGCCTCGGAGGCCACCCGCAAAAAACGGATGAAAGAACGTGGCGATAAAGAAAGCGAAATCCTTACGAGAATCGAAAACGATCGAGTGTTTTTTGATCCTGACAAATTACCAAATTTGGATTACATCATTGAGACCGACAAACGAGCAATAGACGACATTGCTACTGAAATTTATCGAAAATATATTGCGAAATTAAATGAACGTGGCATTCCTAATCCCGATGCCTCTATGCCCTTTTAGTTGCTATTTTTCTTCTTTGTCACTTTGATATAGGCTTCTTTCACTGTAAATTCATCGCAATGCAATACGGTCACTTCGATTTGGTTGGTACGGAAACTATCGCCAACTTGGGCAAATCGTCCTAAGTGGTCCACAATCCAACCACTCACGGTCGTATAATCGTCCGGCAATAATTTGTCCGGATCAAGACCTAAGAAATTGTACAAATCGTCGATATTTTCATTGCCCGAAACATAATAGCAATTTCGTCGGCTTGCTTTGCGGATATCGTGATGCGGATTGTCTTTTTCGTCCCACATTTCACCAACAAGCTCTTCCAGTATGTCTTCCATGGTAACAATGCCTTCCATGCCACCATATTCATCACGGACGATGGCGATATGGTGTTTGCTTTCTTTCATCAAGGCCATCGCAGAAGAAATCATCATCGTGCGAGGAACGTTCACGATCGGAACCAAAACGTCTTGATAAGAAACATTTTTCCCTTTTACTAACTCTCGCAATAACGTTTTAACGGGGATATACCCCAAAATATGATCAAAATTACCTTCATAAACAATAATACGGGAATGACGGAAAACGTCTTTTTCTTTTAAGAATTCCGCGAAAGAACCATCCGTATCATATCCAAATACATTGACCCGCGGCGTCATCACTTCATAGCATGACGTCTCTTTGAAATCGA
>CADAUN010000085.1 GCA_902791085.1 uncultured Erysipelotrichaceae bacterium
CTCCATTGTCTCTTCCACTTTTCCAAGCATGAATGTGGAGAGTTGATTGTTTGCTCAAACTTGCATGAACTCCGTAATCGATATCAATTTTTGGATGGCCTGCATAATCATATATTCTCAACTGATGAAATACCCGTTCTTATCCAAAGAACTATATTTAGTGCCTTTTGTGTGAGAAATTGCTGCAATGAAGGGTGTATTGGCCTTTCAGCGTTTTGAAGCACTTTAATATCGTTCTTTATATATTCTGCTGGCAAATTCCAACGTGCTTGCCCTAACGTTCTACCGCGGCTACCCATTGTTTTGTAACCTCTCATAGAGTCTTTGTGAAAAGCTCTTGTAGTAATGAAAGTTCGAAAAGGTGATTGGAAAGACGGCTATGCGGCTTACGGATTACATAGAAATCTTGCAACTCACACTGCAGGAAAAACAAGCAAGATTATTTTCGCTTTTTTCTCTTATATTATTCATTATCTAAAACTATGTCTGTGACCTCATCATCACCAATGAAATCACCTATGTTGACATTAAAAAATATAGAAGTATTCATATTATTCCACTATTTTTAATAAATCCGATAGGACTGTTATTCTGTATTTAGCTTTTTTATGTGCGCAAGCATCACCGATTGCCACTGGAACAAATCCACCCGCAACCGCTGCGTCAATACCAGCAAAAGCATCTTCAACAACAATGCACTCTTTTGGTTCTAGGCCAATTCTTTGTGCGGCAACTAAAAACACTTCTGGATCAGGCTTGCTATTTTTAATATCTGTGCCATCCGCAATTGCGTTAAATGCATTGAGTAAACCAACTCTTGATAAAATCAATTTGGTATTTTTGCTAGATGAGCCAATGGCGATTTTAATACCTCGAGATTTCAATTCATCTAACGTATCTCTCACATCGTTGTTTACAAATTCTGGAGTTAATGTATTTAGTAATTCACGATAGGTGTTATTTTTTTTCTTCAGCAAAAGCAAGTTTTTCTTCTTCGCTAAATGTATATCCTTCAAGAACGATATCTAAAGAGGCCATTCTACTGACACCTCTTAAACGATTATTTTTTTCTCGGTCAAATGGGATTTTTAATCGGTCAGCCAGTTTCTTCCAAGCTTGGTAATGAAAGTCATCTGTAGATAAAATCACACCATCTAAATCAAAAATTACGCCTCTAATCATTTTTGTTATCTCCAATGAAATATTTTCTTAATCGATATGAAGGAGTATACAGCTCCATGCCTGGCAATAGCTCAAGACGGCCTTACCACCATATGGGCTTTCATCTTTGTTCTTCGGATTAAATCATTCCTAGAAAGTATCTGCCCCATCATTAACCATCGCACCCAATATTCATCCATAGCTAAACGAGCCTCTTCTAATAAACCATATTTAATCAAGGCTTCAATATAATAGTGATACATATAAGGGGGTCACTATTGCTTCTATGGATAATGATTTTAAATGATTGATGATTCGTTGATTTTTCTCTTGTATGATTCATTATCTAAAACCATGCCTGCAACTTCGTTGTCACCAATTAAATTGCCTTTGTGATATGTACCCAGTTTCCTGGATTCGCTGATTGAATTATATCATGAGGCCGACATGGGTGCTTCCCTATATTTAGCCGGAGGCATCCTTTTCGTTTTTGTCTAACGAAATCGTTTTTTTGCTCTTCCTATTAGAAACATCACGAAATGAAAGCGGTTCGATTTTAACGTTTAAACATCGTTCCCTTCATAGGCGCTTCTTTAAGTCGATTCATATTGATTGAAACTATATTCATTTCTCTTCATAATGTTCAATCATGTTAGGTAGGTAAAAAAGAAATGAAAAATAGAAAATTACTCCTTCTCCTCACTGCTCCATCGTTATTGGTTGTCGGCTGCACTCCTGAGAATTCTTCTTCCTCGAAAGATAGTGTCCCTAGTTCTAGCAGCACCGTTGTTACTTCTTCGCCTTCAAAAGAAGGGAGCATTCGTAATGCAAACGACCTTCGCGCTCTTGTAACAGAAAATATGGCTTTGCCAACCTCGGCTTTGCGTTATACCTATGAAGAAAAGATGCCCAATGAAACCGAGGCGCATACCATTTTCAACACCTATGACGTAAAAATGACGCAGAACGAGAATTTCGTCCGTCTTGTCCAAGAAGGAAAAGAGACGCCGATTGAACGCTATGCCGGCATTCTCGACAATGTCTATTACAGCACCGAAACAGGAACTGGTTTTGATTCAGCCAGCCGAAAGAAGATCGTCGATGAAGTTCAGTCTTACGATCAAGAAATTACCTTGGATGATGCCCAAAAGAGCATTCAAAACATTCAAAATCGTAACGGCCTTCCTTTCCTTTTCTCCAATGGTGAGATGGGAAGCTTAACGGGGAAAATTAATTTTTTAGCCGCGGTTGAAGAAAAGAATACGCAAATTTCATTCTCCTCCGTATTGGGAAGCGATGGAAAAGAAAACTGTCCATTATGTTTCTTATTATGAAGAAAAATCGTTAGATCTTGACCATCCGACTTCTTATGATTATGACTTCACGGTCGTTATCGAAAACGGGAAAATCTCGGAAGCCACTTTGACAGGAATGGCGGCTGCCACTGACAATTGGGATTTAGATAAGCATGAGCCAAAAGAAGGAACGGGGACATTAATGTCGTTCCATCTAGAAAACGTAACTTATGTTGATGCCTTGCCACAAACTGGCACTGCTCCACTTCTTTCTACACTTCCCTCTTATTTCATCACGGAAATAAAACACGCTTCCTTCCAAGATTACATGACCGGAAAAGAAGCAGTCATACGCGTCGGTGATTCTTATTTTGCTTCTCTTTTGGACGTCGATTCTTTTGCCCCTTCTACCGCGTTAGACAAAGCAACAATTACCATTACCTCATCTTCTGATGAATCTGTCATCGGAAAAGGGGATTATGGCTCTTTTGAAGCCTTAAAGGCGGGCACCACTGATTTGACGTTAGGAAACGTCTTTAATCCCAATCTTTACATGATGAAGAACGTCACCGTTCTTCCTGCTGAGCCCTCCGTCAACGGAATTCAAGGAATTGAAAACGATGCCGTTGTCGAATTGAAAGTGAATGAGAGCAAAACTTATGATCTTGAACTCTCTTCCTATGGTGAGAAAGGGCCTTGGGATCTTTCTAGCTTATCCTTAAGCGGAGGCGAAGGCATTGTGTCTTCCGCCTTCCAAATGAGTGGAAGCGACGAATCCAATTACGGCATTTCTTTGACGTTGACGGGATTAAAAGAAGGAAGTGCCAATTTGTCCTTAAACGGCACTTATTATGACGTTCATTTCCAAGTCAAGGTTGTGGCAGAAAATCAGCGTCCAACTTTGACGATTCCTGCCGTTGAAGGCGTGACGTTAACCCAAATTCAAGCTGGCAGCAGCGAACACGATGTCGGCGAAGAAATTTCGTTCTATGCCGATCCGAAGACCGGCTACGCGATCGATGCCGTATATCTCGTGCAAGGAGAAAACAAAACCCCTTTAACGCCGGGCAGTCAAAATCTTTATCGTTTTACGATGCCTAATGGCAACTGCTCCATCGAATTTGTCGTACGGAAAATTGCCACGGCCACGATTTTTTTCACTAGACCGTCAGATTCGGTGGCTTCTCAATTCAAAGTCATCTATAACCCCGAGGGATCTACCGAAGAGAAGAACATTACTTCGGGTTCCTCTGTTGCTGTAGGAACCAAAATAAAAATCAAGCTTTCCTTGATTTCCGGCTTTACGGTAAAATCCATTTCCGTTTCGGACGGAAGCACAGTAACTACCGTTACAGCGAATCGAGAATATTATTTTGTTTTAGGCTCTAGCGACGTTACTTTGACTTTCGACATCCAAGCGGAATCCTCAACCTATGCAATCACCATTCCCTCGAGTAACGACTATGGCGTAGATTCCGTTTCGGCAGACGGAAAGGCTTTAATGTTTAACAATCGCGCGGCCAAAGAAGGGCAAAGCATCAAAGCAACGCTTTATCTTAATAATGCCAGCAAATCCTTTTCCTCCATTTCTATAAAGGGCGAGGAAGGGAATGCCGTTTCTTTCACCCAAACTAGCACAACTATCGAAGATCCTAATTTCGATCCTGATTTTGATCATGGGGATCCGGCACAAATCCCCGCTGTTATTATCGCGTTTACGATGCCTAACCACGCCGTGACGATTACTGCCACGGTGGCTTAATAAGGAGCAAAAACATGTTCAACAAGAAAAAGTTTGCGATTTCTCTTTCGTTCTTCGCTTTATTGGCCTCCTGTGGTGAAAAACCAGCAGGCGGTTCTTCCTCCCTTAACGCTCAATCTTCTAATCCAGGTCAATCTTCTCCAGTTTCTCTAGCGGATATTTTTGCCAACTATCGTGCCAATTTAACCGCCGAAGGAACCACCAAAATCTTCTATGGTTCCGCCGTCCATAGCACTTCTTCTTTTATCACGAAATTCACCGCGAATTCCTATCATTTTGAAGAACGAGGAACGGAAACGGAAGACACAACGGTCGATTTTTTCAAATGGATTCACGACGGGATTGGCTATGTAGCGACCACTAACATCGACGAAAACAATCAAGTCGTCACGACCCCTGTTCGTGACGAAGAAGGAAGCTATGTGGCTTGGACAACCGTTCAAAATCCCTTTTTAGACAACGCCACCGATCCTGGCTTCTTTGATTATGACGAAAACGAAGGCTGCTATTATCTCGATTTTTCTAAAGATGCCGAGACACGTGGCAATCGTTATCAAGCCGCCAGCGATTTGGCTTCAAAATTTGCCGTTCGTTCTCCCCTAGGCTTTGAATCGGTAAAAATCATGATAACGGAATCCGCCATCACGGAAATTCAAATTGTAACCAAAAGTTTTTCTATCTCTTCTCCAAAAACCAACGTTCATTATGAAATGAATTTCACCTTAGACAATGATCAATCGCATGATCACAGTGCAACGATGGCTACTCCTTATCCGCATCTCGATTATCACACCCAATTACAAGCCGCTTTCGATCATTTGTTGAAGAGCCCCTCTTATAGTTTTGTACGGGACGCCTCTTCTCTTTCTGCTGTCAGCATGACCCATTTAAATGGCTACGTCTCGTCCGACGTTTTCTATTATGTTGATCCCAATCATGCCGATAACTTCGCGGCTTTAATCCGTAAAGACGGCAAGATTTATGAAGTTGTGAAAGATGGCGATGATTATGCTTATGATGAAACGCCTTTAACGGATAGCAACAACACATTATTAACTTCTATTCCGGTCGGTTATTATCCACAACGTGCCGAACCTGTTGAGGCGTTTGTTTATTCTGAAGCGTCTCATAAATACGTTTTACAAGGCAACGACAACAATGGAACTGCTTTAGCGGATTATTTTGCTTTCTATTTCGATTCCTTTGGCTATCTTCTTGACGAAGACAACATGCAACAGCTCTCCTTTGAAAAGGTGGAAGCCGAATTGGATTCACAAAATCTAATTTCCTCCATCGCTCTCTATACCTCGGATCAAGAAAGCATTCTTTATACGTTCTCCTACGACACTTCCTTGCTTCCTTTCTCTTTGGATTCTTTAAAGGCGAAAGACATTGCTAGCGACGCTTATGGAACCTACCAAGGCACTTTTGCTAGTGATGCTGCGCTTCACGCTAACGCGACTTTCACCATTCATTTTGAACGCAAGGAAAACACCGATAAATACACCCAAGAAAAACAACCTTATGTGTACCAAGTAACTTTAACGTATGAAAATGACGGAACGTTATACGCCGCATTGAATGTTAATTATTCCGAAGAAAATGGTTTGTCCTTTGCCTCCGGAGGTGAGGACTTCTCCTTAACGAAGCAAGCAGACGGCACTTACCTTTTAACCATCAAGAATGATGAAGGCAAGACCGCTACCTGCGTCATGGCAAAAACCAAATGATATTCCCCCGTTTCTAAACGAATAAATGGGGATATTCAAAGACAATTGGGTGCTTCCTTAAGCTTTTGGAGGCACCCATTTTGTTTTTTGCTCTTGTAATTACAAAAGCATTTGTCATCTCTTACATTCGCTTAGAGGTTTTTGGGCAAAAGAAAAGCGGCCTGATAGGCCGTCGTTTCTTTATTTTGGCAATTCCACCACGTCTTGTGACTCGCGCTCACGATATTTTCCACGGGTGAAGTCAGGGAATTCGACTGGGACACCGCCCTTTTCCATTGACAAAGTCGACAACGGGGTGATGGCCATCCAAGTGGCCATGTCGTAGACGTCGATAGGAAGAGGTTTTCCTTTCAAGATGCAATCGAAGAGAACGCGGAATTCAATATAATCCATTCCGCCGTGACCGAGTTTTCTTTGCTCTGGCGTCATATTCTTCCAAACGTCACACTGATAACGCTCTTTATAAGCGTTCGCATTGTTGAGTTCTTTCTCATAAAAATGGTTCGTCTCGTAAATCTCAGGGATAGAGCCGTCTAGGCAAACGAGATTTTGATCGCCTTGTGCAAGCCCTTTAGTTCCGCGAATGGTGAATTCGCGCGCATAGAAACGGGGCAAAGAAGTGTCAAGACGGACGCCATCGAGACAAACTAAGTTCTGATCCCCTTGTGCCAATCCTTTGGTGCCGCGAATGGTGAATTCGCGCGCATAGAAACGGGGCAAAGAAGTGTCAAGACGGATCGTCACCACCTGTTGTTTCTCGGTAACTAAGGTCGTCGAGACGATGTCGCTTTGCGCAAACTTCTGTCCGGCAAGAGTAGAATCGATGCAACGGCTGTCTTTAACAAACGCCTCTAATCCAACGCCAGGGCGGGTGCCATTGCTTGCTAGCCGCATGAAGCGGTTACCATGATTGATATCCAAAATTTTAGCGATAGGCCCTAATTCATGAGTCGGATAATTTTCCGCATTCCGATGTTCGTAGTTCCGCAACCGATAATGGCGGTTCACGTTGCCGCCAGTGATTTCGCCTCGTAAATCATGACCGTAGCAGCCATGCGCATAAAGGATGTCGCCAAGTAAGCCATGCCGCACCAAAGAAGTCGTCAACAATTCAAATTCATCGAAACAACAATTCTCTAACAACATGATGGGGGTCTTGGTCTCCTCATAAGTGTCGACCAATTTCCAGCAATCGTCGATGGAATAAGCTCCAGCAACCTCGCTCGCGACAATTTTGTGCGCCTTCATGGCCTCGATGGCCATCGGGATATGCATTTCCCAATCGCAAACGATGACCACGACTTTGACGTCGTCATCATGCACCAAATCCATCCAATTCGCGTATTCTTTCGGCGCCTTACCACCGTGTTGGACGACGATATCGATGCCTTTCTTCCGTCTGTCCTCATATAAATCGCTAACAGCAGTGATACGGCATTCAGGGCACGCCATCATGCTTTCTAGCAATGATGAACCGCGGTTACCCAATCCGATAACGCCGACTGAAATCTCACTCATATTTATCTCCTCATGCGGATATTAATTGAGTAAGTTTTATCATGTATTTGTATGGGTGCAAAGAGACCGGAAAGAGGTGAATAAAATAATCTAAATTTATGATTATTTTTGATACATTTAGAGGATTTTACACCTCAAAAATATATGCTCTCTAAAAGAGATTCAAGAAATTGGTATGACACTTTTTAGAACAAATGAGGCGCTTTACTTTTTACGCCACTCCAATGATGGAACTTAAATCAGAGATATGATAACGTTCCATCGCTTCAGGCAATCCTAAGACCAGTTTTTTCCCGATATAAGGGTCAACAAGATTCATTGCCCCCACTTCTACGGCAGAAGCGCCTGCCATCATCATTTCTAGCACGTCTTCCGGCGTTTCAATGCCACCGATTCCGATCACCGGAATCGAAACGGCATGCGCCACATCGTAAACCATTCTTAAAGCAATAGGAAAGATAGCAGGACCAGACAATCCGCCTTTCTTTAAAGCCAGGACTGGTTTTCGGCTTTTTAAATCGATTCGCATCGCATGAATGCAGTTGATTAAAGAAATGCCATCCGCGCCACCTTCTTCACATGCTTTCGCAATCGAAACGATGTCTGTGACATTGGGAGATAATTTCACAAAAACGGGCTTATGGCATCGTTCTTTGACTCGCTTGGTCACTTCTTTTGCTAAGGCTGGGTCGCTAGAAAAACGACTTGCCCCTTTGACGTTAGGACAAGAAATGTTGATTTCCAAAAAGCCCACGATATCTTCTTGGTCCATCCGATATGCCACTTCAGAAAATTCTTCCGGGCTAAAGCCACAGCAATTCGCAAAAATTTTCTTGTGATAGACCTTTTTGAGTCGCGGAAATTCCTTTTGAATCACTGCATCAATCCCCGGATTTTCTAGTCCGATAGAAATAATCACGCCATCTTTGCCCTCAGCAATACGAGGAGAAGGATTTCCAAAACGTGGTTGTAAGGTCGTTCCTTTGCAAGAAAACGAACCCAATAAGTTAATGTCATACAAAGAAGCCATCTCATAGCCATAATGAAAAGTTCCGGCCGCTGCAATGATGGGATTGTCTAAAACTTCGCCGCATAACGAGATTTTGGTATTTACCATAAAAGATTCTCCTTCTCAAAAACAGGGCCATCCTTGCAAACTCGACGGGGACCGAGTTTGGTTTTGATGGTGCAACCCATGCAACAACCATAGCCACAGCCCATGTGACATTCTAACGAAAATTGACCTGGAGTTAGATCCGTTTCGGCAATGGCTTTTAGCAAAGACAAAGGACCGCAGGCATACAAATAAGAATGCGAAGAAGACAAAGCCAAAGTAGGGAATCCTTTTTCTCCGGCGCTGCCATCCACCGTGAACAATCGAAAAGGAAGGTTCAAAGAACGAAATTCCTTTTCGGCATAGACTTCTTCCTTTCGATTAAAGCCGACGGCAATTTGAGGATGTTTTCCTTCTTGAAGCAAATAACGCGCCAAATCATACATGACTCCAACGCCACTTCCTCCTCCAATTAACAATGGATAGTCGCCGCTTTTCGCTAGGCAATAGCCATTTCCTAGCCCTAACAAAACGTCTAACGCATCTCCTTTAGACATATGGGACATGGCTTCCGTTCCTTTTCCCACTACTTTATAAACAAAGGAAAAAGAAGATTCATCGTGCTGCCATAACGAAAAGGGGCGACGTAAGAAAAAGGAAGGCAAACGCAAGGCAAAAAACATTCCCGGACGTGGGAAATTTTCTTCTTGCTGACTTAATTTCATCCGATAAGTATTCTCACTTAAACGCACGTTTTCCAAAATCACACAAGTTTCTTCCTTCATGAAAACTCCTTTTCTTCATTGGGATCAGAAAGACTAAGCGTTTGTTTCGCCTGTTTTTCCTTTCAAAACGGGTTCATGGTGATCGAGTTTACGTTCCATGCTTTGCAATTCGTATAGATTGAAATAGACGCCATGTTGCTTTAACAATTCCTGGTGATTGCCTTCTTCAATGATTTCCCCATGGCTCACAACAAAAATATGATCCGCATTTTTGATGGTTGACAATCGATGGGCAACAATAATTAAGGTGCCAATCGAACGCATTTTTTCTAAGCTTTCTTCGATGATATTTTCCGTTTCGGTATCGATATTGGCCGTTGCTTCATCGAGTAACATGAGCGAAGGATGATAACAAAGAGTGCGGGCAAAAGAAATCAATTGACGTTGCCCTGCTGAAAAGTTTTCGCCGCGTTCCGTAACTGGTGTGTCTTCTTTTTGCGGCAAGGCATCTACCAAAGAGGAAAGACCGACAAATTCTTCTTTTTCACGAACTTCTTCGCGGGAAACAGAAGTATCTCCTAAAGTAATATTGTCTTCAATGGTGCCAGAGAACAAGAACACGTCTTGCATCATGAGGCCAATATTATGACGGAGACAAGATAAGGTGTATTCATGGATATCATGGTCATCAATTAAAATCTGCCCACTCCGCACTTCATAAGTCCGAGTAATTAAAGAGATAATGGTGCTCTTTCCCGCTCCTGTTGCCCCAACAAAAGCGACAGTTTTTCCTGGATAAATCACAAAGGAAACGTCTTTTAGCACATCTTCTGATCCATCTTCGTAACGGAAATAAACGTGACGGAATTCGACTTTTCCTTGGAAGTGATCCACTTCTAAGGTTCCGCTGTCGTGTTCTGTTTCTGGTTCCATTGCCAAAATCAATTGGCAACGTTCGGCGGAGGAAAGAATCGATTGCAAATTATTGATCAAAGAGGCCAATTGTTGAATTGGTTGAAAATACTGGCCATTAAAATTAATCAAAAGATAAAACGTGCCGTATGACATGCTTCCTTGATAAACGGCAGGAATGGCAAAGCCGCAAACCAATATCAAGCAACTCATCTGCAAGAAATACATCAAAGGGAAAAAGGCAGCAAACAAATCTTGGGAATGTAAGAAATGGGAATAAATGTCACGATTCCTTTCTTCAAATTCACGTTGTTTCTTGTCTTCGCGATTATAAGTTTTAGTCACGCGAATGCCAGAGAACGATTCGCTTAAAAACGAATTCATTTTCGAGATGGCATTCTTTTCTCCCAAATAGTACTTTCTCGCTTTCTTTCGGAAGAAATAAGAAATGAGAAAAACGATAGGCAAATAAGCGAGATAGAAAAAGCCAAACCATCCTGTTTGGGTGAAAATCAAAATCAAGATAATCAAAATGGCAACGACATTTCTCACAAAGACGGGAAGGATGTCGCTAAAGAAGGTAGAAAGGTTTTGGGAATCATTCGTAATCCGTGTCACAAAAGAACCAATTTTCATGGACTTCAATTGTTTCTGGCTCAAGGAAAGAACGCGGTTAAATAAGGATTCGCGAATATCACATACGATTTTTTGTCCCACTTTACGGAGATAGAAGTTCACCAAATAGGCCAAAACGCTTGCCGTTAATAACATTCCAATATCGAGGCAGGCATAAAGAAGGAAGGAACGTAATGCCTCTTCATAGGAGATTTGTTCGCTTAGATAAGCCTGAACAACATCCAAGTTTTTTGAAAGCATCAACGCTTCTGCCGTAAAGCAAATGTTCACAACAATATCAAGCAAAATCAGCAAGATTAAAGGAACGAGATATGGCTTTACAAAAGGCACATAAGCTTTTAATAGCTTCACATCTTTTAAGGAGTAGGTCTTATTCGGCGTTTGTTCTTCTTCGAATTCTTCCATCTTAAGCCACCTCCTTTTCTAATTCTTGCAATTTGGCGATGTCACGATATAACGGACAGTTTTGTAACAATTCTTCGTGCGTGCCAACGCCAACTAAGCGCCCGTCGTCTAGTACTAAAATCACGTCGCAATTTTCTAAAGAAGAAACCCGATGGCAAATCAAAAAACTCGTCACTTCTTTTCGTTCGTTTTTCAAATTGTCTAAGATTTTTTTCTCCGTATCGGCATCTACGGCACTTAAAGAATCGTCCAAAATCAAAACATCGGGATTCTTATAAATCGCGCGAGCGATAGAAATCCGTTGCTTTTGGCCACCAGATAACGTGTTTCCTTTCTCGCCGACAATGGTTTGATATCCGTCAGGAAAAGCTTCGATATCCTGATCAATGGAAGCGAAACGAGCGGCTTCTACCATTCTTTTTTGATCAATGTTCGCCGCATCTTGCTCAGCAAAACCAATGGATTCTTCAATGCTGCCGGAGAACAAATAGGCGCTTTGGGAAACAAAACCGATGTGTTCACGAAGATCTTCTTTTCGCCATAAAGACAAATCCACTCCATCTAACGAAATCATGCCCTCTGGGACTTCATAAAGTTTAGGGAACAAAGAGACCAAGGTGGATTTTCCACTGCCCGTTCGCCCCAGAATTCCGACTTTGCTTCCCGGTTGGATTTCAAAGGAAATGTCTTTTAAAGCTTCCCCTTTGCCATCCGGGTAAGAAAAAGAGAGATGCGAAACGACAAAATGTCCTTGAATGTGATTTCGAATTACGGCACCGGGGCGATTCACAATGTCTGGTTTGGAAGAGAGGATAGTTTCCATTCTTTGATAGGCCGCTTTCGCGTTGGAAATTTCAGAAATCAAAATGCCGCCAGCCATCATCGGCCAAATCAAAGAATCGCAATAACCCGCGAACGTAATGAAATCGCCAGTATCCTGAATATGGCCTAAAAAGAGTGAATTATGCTGAATGAGGGAATAGGCACCAAAGCCAAGCAACAAGCCATACATCAAGGTAATAATCAAATTAATGGTCATGTCGAGAGAAGAAGAGAAACGGGCTAAACGAACGTTCTCTTCTTTCGCATCGATCGCTTTTAAGGCAAAAGTTTCTTGCCTTTGACGTTCTTTAGCAAAGGCCTTAATCACAGCAAATCCTTGCAAATTCTCTTCGGTATAGTCGCTTAAGCGTTCAAAGGCATCATCCGCCGCTTTGCTTCGCTTCGTTAAACGAGAGCCAATAAAACGTCCCAAAATCACGAAGAAAAGCAATGGGATTAAACAAATCAATGCCAATGTCCATGAATAACGGACCATTAAAATAAAGGATAAAGTGCCTAAAACCGTTAAATCGGTCATCAAAATAAAGCCATCGATAAAGAGCTGCTTTACCTGTTG
>CADAUN010000086.1 GCA_902791085.1 uncultured Erysipelotrichaceae bacterium
GTACCCAATACTCATCTCATTTCCTTCTCCGTTTTTGCGAAAAAACGTCATTATTATGCGTTTTCAGGGTTACTTTTTCAACCTGTCTCGCATATAATAACATAGTTAAAGTATCCATTAAGCGATTAATGGGTATCTTAGAATTTAAACGTACTATGGCTAACGAAGAGAAAGACGAATTCAGCGCTGCCGAGCAAAACTACACCGCAAAGGATATCGAAGTCTTAAGCGAATTAGAAGGCGTTCGGAAACGTCCCGGTATGTATATTGGGAGCACCAATTTGACCGGTTTACACCATTTGGTGTGGGAAATTGTCGACAACGCCGTCGACGAAGCGGTCAATGGCTACGGAAAGAAAATCACCGTTACGATGATGCGCGATGGTTCTATTCAGATTGAAGATGAAGGCCGTGGCATCCCGGTCGATATTCATCCAGAAGCTCATGTTCCTGCCGTTCAATTGCTATATACCACGCTTCATTCTGGTGGCAAATTCAATAGCAAGGTCTATCAAACTTCTGCCGGTTTGCATGGGGTTGGTGCGACGGTCACCAATGCTCTTTCCGAATTTTTGGAAGTCACCATTTACCGCGAAGGAAAAATTTATCATATTGCCTTTCATAATGGGGGAGAGCTTTTGACTCCGCTAGAAGTGCTAGGAACAACCAACAAACACGGCACGACTGTCCATTTTAAGCCTGATCCTAAAATCTTCCCCAACACAAAATTCTCTTGGGACACCATTTATAATCGTTTAGAAGAAAAGAGCTACTTGTTAACCGGCGTTCATTTTATTTTGCGCGATCAAAAGAGTGGCAACAGCCATGAGTTCTATACAGAACATGGCTTAAGAGAATATGTTCAATCACTGACACAAAACAAAACGCCATTAGGCGATATCATCGATTACACCGATAATTCCAACCCCATTCGGATAGAAATTGCGATGCAATGGTGCAATGGCGATTATAACGAGAATGTGATTTCTTATGCGAACGATGTGAAAACTGCCGATGGCGGCACCCATGAAGTTGGGTTTAAGACGGCATTGACAAAAACATTAAACGATTGGGCGCAACAAAATGAAGTTATCAAGCCCAATCAAACCATTGACGGGACAGATATTCGCGAAGGCCTTACTGCCGTGCTTTCGGTCAAAGTTCCGGAAAATCTTTTGGAATACGAAGGACAAACCAAAGGAAAATTAGGCACGCCAGAAGCGACTTCCGTGGTTTCCAATTCCTTTCAGAATTTCTTCCTTTATTATTTGAATGAACACAAAGACTTTGCGATTGACTTAATTAAAAAATGCCAAGCATCTAAAGATGCTAGAGAAGCGGCGAGAAAAGCGAAAGAAGCCGCACGTGGTGCCAAAAAGAAAACCGTTGATTATGTCATCTCCGACAAATTGGCAAGCGCTCAATCGAAAGACTACGCGAACAATGAACTTTTCATTGTCGAAGGCGATTCTGCCGGTGGCTCGGCAAAGACGGGTCGCGATAGACTTCATCAAGCCATTTTGCCGCTTCGTGGCAAACCATTAAATACCGATAACGTGACGATTGATAAAATCGTAAGTAACGTCGAATTCTCGACTTTGATCCAAACGATTGGTGCCGGTGTGGGCCAAAATTTCGATATCAGCGAAGCGCGTTATGGCAAAATCATTATCATGACCGATGCAGATACCGATGGTGCTCACATCCAAACCCTGTTATTAACCTTCTTCTATAATTTCATGAAACCTTTGATTGATGCTGGCATGATTTATATCGCGCAGCCACCGTTATATCGGGTTTACAAAAAAAGCGATCCTTCGAAACATATTTATTGTTGGGACGATTCTGAATTGGAGGCCGCCAAATCAAAAATCGGCGCTGGTTATGGGATTAACCGCTATAAAGGATTAGGCGAAATGAATGCTTCGCAACTTGCTGAGACCACGATGGACAAACGGAAACGCGTTTTGCTTCAAGTCAAAATCGATGATCCCTTGGTTGTGGAGAAACGAATCGGCATCTTAATGAGCAAAGACTCTTCCGCCCGTTGGAATTGGATTCAAGAAAACGTTACCTTCAACGACGAAGATAAATTCTTAGAAGAAGTCGAAGGGGAGAAAAGGAAATAAGCCATGGCGAAACGGAACGAGAAAAAAGAACCCGTCATTGTGGAAAATATCATTTCCGATACCTTAGACGAATTGATGGGCACCAAATATGCGATCTATGCGAAAGACGTCATTCAAGATCGTGCAATCCCGGATGCGCGCGACGGGTTAAAACCAGTCCAGCGCCGCATTATTTTCGACATGTTTAAAACCGGGAACACCATCGATAAACCCACGAAGAAATGCGCCCATATTGTGGGTGACGTCATGGGGAAATACCATCCGCATGGCGACTCTTCGATTTATGAGGCTTTAGTACATATGTCCCAGCCTTGGGCATATCGTTATCCTTTAATCGATTTCCAAGGCAACAACGGATCCATTGATGGCGATGGCCCGGCTGCCTATCGTTATACCGAAGCGCGCTTAAGCGCCTTGTCAAATGAATTGGTGGCCGATTTAGACCGCGATACCGTCGACATGGAGCTCACCTTTGACGATACTGAATTGGAACCGACCGTTTTGCCATGCCGCTTTCCAAATTTGTTGTCAAACGGGGCAGAGGGTATTGCTGTTGGCATTGCCACAAGCATTCCTCCTCACAATTTACGCGAATTGGTTTCTGCTATTTCTTATCGCATTAAACACCCTAACTGCGATATCGATGCTTTACTTCATTACGTTCCCGGTCCAGATTTCCCAACCGGTGGCATTATTTATGAAAATGAGGCATTGAAAGACATTTATCGCACTGGCAAAGGAAAAGTTACGATTTCTTCCCGTTATGAAGTGATTGATGAAGAAGGGAAGCCAAAGCAAATCATCATTACCGAAATTCCTTATCGTACCAACAAATCAGAATTGGTGAAGGCCATTGACCAAATTCGTCATGACAAAACGATTCCTGGTATCGATGAAGTGCGTGACGAAACCGATAAGAGCGGCCTTCGTATTGCCATTGATTTAAAAGACGAAGCCAAACCAAGCGCCATCATCGCTTATTTGTTACAAAAGACTCCATTAAAGACCAATTACAGCGCCCACATGGTTGCCATTGTGGACAATCGGCCAAAGACCATGGATTTGCTTTCTTATTGCGATTGCTATATCTCCCATCAATTGGATGTCATTTCCAGACGGACCCGTTTCAATTTAGAAAAAGACCAAACCCGGCTGAATATTGTGGAGGGGCTGATTCACGCCATTTCGATTTTGGACGAAGTCGTAAAGGTCATTCGTGCCTCGCAAGACAAAGGAGACGCAAAGAAAAACATCGAAGCCGCTTTCGGTTTCAATGAACCGCAAGCTGAAGCCATTGTCATGATGCCGCTTTATAAATTGAGTCATACTGATGTTACGACTTTAGAAAACGAAGCAGCGGCATTAAAAGAAGATATCGCTTATTTAAATGCGTTGTTGTCCGACCAAGACAAGCGGGAAGACGTCATCATCGCCGATTTAAATCGCATTGCAAAGCTTTATGGCGACAAACGTCGCACAGAAATCCGTCCGGCCGAGGAAGAAAACGTTACCGTCAATAAGCGCGATCTCATCGCCGAAGAAGAAACAATGGTTGTCGCTACGCGCGATGGCTACCTTAAGCGTTCCTCGTTGAAAAGTTGGAAAGGATCAGGCGGTCATAATGGCATTCGCCCCGGCGTCAAAGCTGGTGATGCCTTTGTCTTTGAATGCCAATGCTTGACCACCGATTATTTGATTCTTTTCACAACAAAAGGGAATTATGCCTATATCCCGGTGAATGATATCAAAGAAGCGAAATGGAACGATGAGGGCTTCCATATCTCAAGTTTGATCAGCATTCCTTCCGAAGACAAATTGATTGGCGGATTTGCCGTTCGTCATTTTAGAGATGATCTCTACATTTTGATGTTAACGGCACGGGGTTATATCAAACGCGTTCCGCTTTCCTCTTTGGAAGTGGTTCGCCATTCCAAAGCCATCGGAGCAATTCGTCTTTCGAAAGATGACCGGTTGATTGCCGTTGCTTATACGGGTGGCAATGACAATGTCTTTGTTTTCTCCAAAGATGGAAGAGTCGGCGCCTATAACGAAAATGAAATTCAAATCTCGAATCCTCGTACCTCTGGCGTAAAAGCCGGGTCTTTCCGTGGCAAAGAATTGGCGGGGCTCTTGTCGTTCTTGCCAGAAGAAAAATCCGAGAAGATATTGTTGGTTACCAACCGTGGTTGCACCCGCGTTGTCGATTTGTCGCATTTTGCAATTGGGCATCGCTTAGATAAAGCCGCGACCGTTTTCGATATGTTCAAAAAAGAACCGCACGATGTCGTATACCTCGATAAAGTCGGTGACAAAGAACTTCCTTATAGTTTGGATGCCGTTATGGATGATGGCAGCCGCATGGATATCGTCTTTGATGATTTCTATCTCACGCCGAGCGACAAATACGTCAAACGGCCAGATTCTTTCCCCGCCAAGGCGCGCATTTTACAGATTTCGCAAGAAAATTCTACTTTGCTAGACGATTCGATTCCTTCCTCTCCCTTGCCGGTGAAACCGGTCACGTCTTTAGAAGCGACCGCGGGAGAAACGAATAAAGAAGGAAATGAATTTGAACAGCTTTCTTTATTTGACGATTTAGATGATTTGGACCACAAATGAACCGTAACGCCGTCCCTTTTGCCATCGCCAAATCGTTTTATCGAATCCCATTATCCTTTTATCGGGAAAACGATATTCATTTTCTTCTTCTTGATTTGGACAACACTTTGGCGTGTTATAAAGACGAGAAACCTACACCTGAAGCGATTGCCCACATCCGTTATTTGGAAGAGAATGGCATCGTTTGTGCCATCGCATCGAATAACACTTCGACCCGCGTTTACACCTTTGCGAAGGATTTAGGCATCCCTGCCTATTGTCGTTTGCATAAGCCGTTTGCTTTTGGGTTAAGACGTCTCTTACAAAAAGAAAAAATCGACCCCAAGAAGACCGTCTTAATCGGGGATCAAATCATGACCGACGTTTATGCGGGGAATCGGGCTGGCATCCGTGTCATCCTTTGTGCTCCATTAACAAAGCTTGATCCGCCTTGGACAAAAGTGAATCGCTTCTTCGCCAAACCGAAGAAAAAGAAATTATTCCAAGAGCCTTATCGTTCTTGGTGGAAGGAGGTACCTGACAATGGCTCAAATTGAAAGTCTCCGTCGTTGCTACATCTGCGGTGCCGTCTTACAAACGACCGATTCATCTAAAGAGGGCTATATTGCACCCGAAACATTGTCGTCGCATAGTGACAAAGACGTTTTGCTATGCCGTTCTTGCTACACCAAACGCAAATTCAATCGCTTTCCTTCTTTCGTCCAGCATGACGACACGTTCCGTACCATGATCGAAGATGCCATCGCTTCGGAAGCGATGCTGGTGCTCATTATCGATTTAACATCTTTTGAATGTTCCTTCGACCCGCGCCTTCCTTCACACATCAACGGAAATAAAATTGTGATTGGCAATAAACGCGATTTGTTACCTTCTTCTTGGTCAGACGACAAATTAAAGTCGCATATCATCGAAGTTTTTCAAAGAAACGGGATTTCGCTTCGCTCAGAAGAAATCTTTTTGACTTCTTTGCTTTCTTCGGACACGGACATATCTGCCATTCAAAATGCCATCGAATCGAAACGCCAGGGTCATGATGTCTATATTCTTGGATCGTTAGGCGCAGGCAAATCAAAATTCTTTGATGCTTATCTTCGTCATTATAAGAATCCTTCGCGTCATCCTGTTGGAGTTAGTAATTATCACGGTACAGAAACGAGCGTGATGAAAGTGCCATTAGATTCCTCCAGTTTCCTTTTTGATATGCCTGATTTTGGCGTTTCCAATTCGTTTTTGCGTTACAAAGAAGATGGGGCATTGCTCCGCGCACTTCAAACCACACGTCCATTCGCGGTGCGGAGAAGCGGCATCGTCAAAGGCGGATCTTTATTTATCGGCACATTAGCCCGCATCGATTATTGGGATGGCGATTCTCTTTCTTTTCCTGTCACTGCCTATTTCCCAGAAAAGATTCCCGTGAAATCGGTTTTGCCCAAGAAAGATATGAATGCCTTGTTTGTTAAATATCTCGAAAAAAAGACTTTGAAGCCAACTCTTTCTTGCCTTTCTTCCATGGCGGACTATGATGGATTCGAACTTTCCGTCGAAGAAGGCGAGGAACAAGAAATCGCGATTGCCGGATTAGGATGGGTTAGTTTCCGTAGTCGTGGCAAGCGAAT
>CADAUN010000087.1 GCA_902791085.1 uncultured Erysipelotrichaceae bacterium
GCTTTTCCTTCAAAGCAAGAAGCAAAATCGTTCTTTTCCAAGAAAGAAGAAAACGTTCCCGCCTTTGGCATCAAGTAACGGATGCGGTATCCGCTATCGCGGGTAGGTTGCGAAAACGCGATATAGTCCTCTCCTTCATGGTAGAAAGTAAGATTGGATTCGTTTTTGAAGAATGTGTGAGAACCTTCCTCATTGAAAGCAGCTTTATAATCGAACGCCGGATCGAAAGCAGTCTCATAAAGAAGGTCAAAATAGACCCCATTAAGAAGTGTGATGGCGCCATCTTTCGGTGTCGCTTCCTTAGATGTCACCATCTTTCCTTCCGAAAGGTCGGTTTTCCAATCCGCCACATCCTTTGGGAAATTCTCTGCCGAATAAGCGTACGAGGTGCCATATTTATCGGTGATTTCTTTTCTCGCATCTTCAGAAAAGGCACTACTTCCATCAAAAACCAAATTGCCCAAACGAACGAGCGATGTCTCTCCAGATTTGTAATCCTTCGGAATATAAGGAAGCGTTGCCATGGTGTCATGAATCAACGTGCCAAGTTCTTTGGCATCCGCCACAGCAAACCGTTCCGGCTTTGCTCCTTCGACGGCCAAAGCATGGCTTAAACCGAGTGCCATCTCGTAAGAAAGCGGTGAGAATCCAAACGATTGGCTTTTACCCTCACGGAACGCTGCGATTGTCTTCGCAGAGAAAGCCTTCAAGGCGGCCTGCTCTTTTTCGTTCATGGAGGAAACCGCAAGTCCGTTGGTCACGTTCTTTTTTCCTAGTAACAATGTCTTTGATGACGGGTTGGAACAACTCATTAACAGCGCTCCGACAGCAATGCTTAAGATGGCGATGTGTTTTGTTTGTTTTGGTTTCATGTTATACAGCCCTCACGCAAGTTACACTATAATGGTTATCATTAGTTGTATAAGTTTTCACTTTTATAAAAAATTTCCTGATTCTGTGAACGTATAAGTTAGGCGTTCTACATTGGAATATATGGCGGTGGTTCTGGCTACTACCTACATTATAAATGCCATGTTATGTCCGTCAACGAATATGTAGTTTTGTGTGAAAACACGTTAAAAGACGATTATCTGTCTTTCTGCTTTAACGACGCTTTCTCAAGGCTGTGATTGAACCGTTTAATGTTACGATACAGCCCGTGCAATCGTGGATAGACCTTGCGATAAACGTGGTTATAAAGATAGTTGTAACGGATGTGAACCGTCGCGCGAGGAAGAAACACTTTCCCTGGATGGACCATGTGTTTCACGGCCTCTTCAGGGGTTTGATATACGCCGATGGCAAGGAAACCCGCGATTGCCGCCCCTAAGCTGGAAGTTTCAAAAGTTTGAACTCGGCTGACCGATTTTCCCATAATATCCGCCGTAATTTGACAAATTTCATCGGATTGAGAACCACCTCCACTAATGCGAATCTCCGGAATGCTATGGTGGATTTTATGTTCAAAATGCTCTAGTCCCTCGCGTAAGGCATAAGCGATTCCTTCAATAATGGCACGATAAAAATGTTCTTGAGTGATGGAATCCGAAAAACCGATAATTGCTCCTTTGGCCAAGGGACGAGAAAGGCCTGGCCCCCAATATGGTTGCAGCACTAAGCCGTCACTTCCTGCCGGAACTTCTTTTAAATGACGATTAAAGTCTTCAGCAGAGACATCGGAAATTACAATATCCTTTACATCTTTGCCACCAAATTCCTTTAAGAACCAGTTGATCATCCAATAACCGCGATATATTTGAATATCCATGTTGTAATAGCCAGGAATGCAAGAGGAATAACCTGGCAAAAACGGTTCAGATTCCGTATAACGAGTGCGTGTCGTTTCCACTGTAGATGCCGTGCCATAAGAGATAGCGGCATGACGATCATCTAACACTCCGAGTCCCAAAGTCTCGCAAGATTTATCTGAACCGCATGCATATAACGTCAGTCCTTCAGGAAGACCGGTTTCTTTTGCCGCTTCAGGTGTGATGACGCCGATTTTATCCCCCTCTTTTACGAGTTCAGGCAACATCCTCGCTTCAACGGAGAAAATTTGTCCTTTAAAATGCTTTTCGGGGTGTTTATACCAGCAGCGTTTCTTAAAATCAATCGGATAATGGCCACCATAATCCGAAGCCGAATCTTTTAATTCTCCCGTTAGACGATAAATGAAATAAGTCGAGATATTGATGTATTTATCAACTTTGGCCCAGTTGTCCGGTTCGTTCTCTTTCATCCAATTGGCAATGCAGCGTTTGCGGTTGAAATTGATGGCATCCGTCATACCGACAAGACGAAAAGCAAGGCGATGATACCAAGGCAATGGTTTTCGGCATTCCGCGGTTCTTTGGTCGAGCCAAAGAATCATGGGACGAATGATTTGCCGATTTTTGTCTAGCAAAACGGCGGAGTCACGGAAACAAGTTAACGTGGCGCCTTTAACATTCTTTAATAAGTCGGGATGCTCATTTGCCAAACGTTTTGTGCAAAGACACAACGCTTGATAATAGAGCTGAGGATCTTGTTCAGCATAGTTTGGCTTTGTAGAAAAATAAGGAGGATTATATTTCTCTTTCTCCATGGCAAGTTCATTGCCTTCACAATCAAAAATGGCCACGCGTACGCTTTGTGTTCCAAAGTCCATGGTCAACACGGTTGCATCTTCCATATTTTCAACACTCCGTCACTATTTTAACACATGTCAATCTTCCTCGCGCATCGTGTTAGAATAGAAACGCCAACAAGGAGTTCCTTATGATTATTTCGCGAGCGCCCTTCCGTGTGAGTTTCTGCGGCGGAGGCAGTGATATTCCTTCTTTTTATGAAAAATATGGCGGATGCGTATTGTCCACTTCCATCCGCAAATACGTATATCTGGCTGCTCAAAAAGCCTTTAACAAAGACACCATCATGCTCAAATATTCGCAAACTGAGGAAGTGCAAGATCCTAAAGACATCCAGCATCGCATTTTTCGGCAAGCTTTTTTAGACTTTCCCATTCGCGGGATTGAAATTGCTTCCATGGCCGATGTTCCTGCCGGAACAGGGTTAGGATCTTCTTCCACTTTCACTGTGGCATTGCTCCGCCTTCTCTATACTTGGGAAGGAAAGCATGCTTCCGCTTACAAAATTGCGAAAGAAGCTTGCCAAATGGAAATCGAGAAATTAGGCAATCCCATTGGCAAACAAGATCAATTTGCCGCCTCGTTTGGTGGCCTTCGTTATTACGAATTTGAACCCGATGGCTTCGTTAAAGTAGAGCCGGTTGTTATGTCTTCCGATGCCAGAGATCGGTTAGAGCGTAACTTGGTGATGTTTTACACGGGCAAAGTGCGTTCTGCGAATGGCATTTTGGCTCAAGAAACAAAAAATTTAGCAAACGATGCCGACAAAATCGAAACGACCAAACAGCTTTGCGTCATGACCAAAGAATTACGGGCAAAACTTGAAGATGGCGATATCGACGCATTAGGTCCTATCTTAAGTCAAAGTTGGGAAATGAAAAAATCGTTGGCGCCGGGCATTAGTAATCCCATTATTGATGACGCTTATCAAAAAGCCATTAAGGCCGGGGCAAGCGGTGGAAAATTACTCGGCGCGGGAGGAGGAGGTTTCTTGCTCTTTTATTGTCCGAATGAAACCATCAAAAACCGCGTCCGTGATGCGATGACGCTTTCCGAAATGCCATTTGAATTTGATCGCGCCGGCTGTTCCATCATTTTCATGGAGTAAATATGATCGCAATTCTTCAAGCTGGCGGGGCAGGCACCCGTTTAAAAGCCATCTCCGGCAATCTTCCTAAACCGATGGTCCCCATCGGGGGAAAACCGATTCTCGAGCACGAAATTAATAACCTCGTCGAGAACGGAATCACAGAACTTTATATCGTCATTTCGAAAAAAGGGAAATCTATCCCCCAATATTTTGGAGATGGTTCTTCTTGGGGCGCTCATATCCATTATTTAATGGAGGAGGAACCGTTAGGGACCGGTGGGGTTTTGGCATTGCTACACGATGTCATTCAAGACGACTTTATTTTTTGCTTTGCCGATTTGATGTTTCATCTCTCCTGGTCAAAATTCATCGCTTTTCATGAGCAAAGCGGCGCGGCAATCACGGCATTCGCACATCCGAATTCTCATCCTTATGATTCTGATGTCCTTGTTGCGGATTCCGCCGGTTTTATCTCGCGGATTGAGTCAAAAAACGGGCCAAGATTGTTGCCTTATGAGAATTTAACCAATGCTGGACTCTATGTGGCGAAAAAAGAAGTCGCGGATTTTGTGGTCGATCCCGTCAAAATCGATTTTGAAAAAGTGATTTTGCAACACTTCATTGAACAGCAAAAAGCCAATGTTTATCGTTCTAGTGAATACGTGAAAGATTGCGGCACGCCAGAACGTTATGAAATGGTGTGCCAAGATTTAAAAGAAGGCATCGTTTTTCAAAAATCACTTGATCATCCCCAAAAATGCATCTTTTTGGATCGTGACGGAACCATCAATCGTTATCAAGGCTATGTAACACGCCTCGCAGAAATGGAACTCCTCCCAGGAGTGGCAAAAGCAATCCGTTCCATTAACCATTCCCCTTATTTAGCCATTTGCGTGACGAATCAGCCAGTGGTCGCACGGGGAGAAGCCACAGAAACGGAATTACAAATGATCCATCGCAAAATGGAAGATTTGCTAGGAGAAGAAGGCGCTTATTTAGATGATTTATATTATTGCCCCCACCATCCGGACAAAGGATTCCCCGGGGAACGAATCGAATACAAAATCGAATGTACTTGCCGTAAACCTAAAATTGGTATGCTTCTAAAAGCCCAAGAACATTATCATATTGATTTCAAAGAAAGCTGGATGATCGGCGACACCTATCGGGACGTGGAAACGGGGTACAATGCCGGATGCAAAACCATCTTGTTGACTAGCGGAGCACCCCATAAAGGAACGCCGGATGATCATATCCAACCTGATTTTGTTTTCCCTACCTTAGAAGAGGCCGTATCGTTTGTTCTTTCAAAGGACGGCACGTTCGTGGACAAAAAGGAAAAAACCAAATAGAATGGGGCGATTAAAGGAGAATACCTTATGGATTTTCGAAATGGGATTCGCGATTATTACGAACGAGAAAAACAAGTCTTTGATGCATTAGATCCCAACGAATTTAACGCTGCCTTGAATGCGTTGCTACGACATTACGACAACGAAGATACGATCTATGTCATTGGCAATGGCGGTTCCTCCGCCACAGCAAATCATATGGTTTGCGACTTTAACAAAGGGGTTTCTCTTTCTTTGTCTAAACCGTTTCGTGTCGTTTCTTTAACCGATAATATCCCTTCCGTCATGGCTTATGGAAATGATGTTGGTTTTGAAGACGTCTTTTATCTCCCTCTCAAGCAATGGTTAAAACCAAGCGACATGGTCATTGCCATTTCTGGTTCTGGAAACTCGCATAATGTCATTAAAGCCGTGACCTATGCCAAAAAGATTGGCGCGGAGATTCTTGGATTAGAAGGATATGACGGGGGCAAATTGAAAGCCATTGCCGACATCAATATTCACGCCAAAGTCAATGACATGCAGATTGCAGAAGATGTGCATATGACCTTTGTGCATGTCGCCATGCAACTACTTTGGAAAGCTTTGATGGCAAGAGAAGGAAAAGAAGCCATTTATTCCATCAATCATTAAAAAAATCGCATTTTTAACGGGGAAACCCCGTTTTTTTATTCCTTTTACTTTTTTGTTCCTTTATTTCTACGTTTCCTTTCCCGTATCTCTTTTTGGTCTTCTTTTCCCAAAAAGATGACAATCCGTCAAAATGGAATGTCTTTCTTTTTCTTTTCTTCTTCTAGGAAGAAAAAGCCCGAAGTGGTATAGTTTTCCCGTCAGGGGCTTATTTTCGTAAGCTCTCAAGATTGTCATAGGAGGACAAAATGGCACAAAAGAAATACGTCTACTCCTTCAAAGAAGCTCACGAGGCACACCTCGGGAAAGAGATTCTGGGAGGAAAAGGCTTCGGTCTGTGCGAAATGACGGCTGCGGGTATCAACATCCCTGCTGGCTTCACCGTGACCACCGAAGCATGCACCCTGTACTATGAGTCAGGCAAAAAGATCCCAGACTTTGTGTGGGATGACATCGTGGCACATGTCCACGCCATCGAAGAAAGCAGCGGCAAAGTGTTTGGCGGGGCGAAAGGAAAAACCCCGTTACTCGTCTCCGTCCGTTCTGG
>CADAUN010000088.1 GCA_902791085.1 uncultured Erysipelotrichaceae bacterium
ATTTTTAAAACTATTTTAATCAGTAATAAATTATGGTTTAATTGCATTAAGAATAAAGAATTGATGATTGTAGATCCCATCTCAAAAAACTGATTAAAGGAGTAATCTTATGCCACGCGAATGACATTTCGTTGGCACGGAGAGGGCACCGACTCACACGAAAGAAATGATAATATGATTTTTTCTACCAAATTCGTATCTGCAACGAAAGAAAAATGTACTGCAAAGAAGAATATCCCTGCTCCCTATCTTCGTCGTGATATCGTTTTAGACGAAATCCCCGAAAAAGCCGAGATCACGGTCTGTGGGCTTGGATTCTATGAGCTTTTTGTCAACGGACGTCGCATCACACGGGGACATCTGTCGCCCTAAATCGTCAACCCCGACCAGGTGTTGCCCTATGACAACTACGATATCACCGATATGCTGGTCTACGGTGAGAACACCTTTGCTTTCTTCCTCGGCAACGGTATGCAGGATGCAATCGGAGGATTTATTTGGGATTTCCAAAAAGCACGCTTCAATTCCGCACCTAAGCTGGCGTTTGCCATAGAAATGACTACCGGCGGCAAAAAGAATGTCATCGAAGCCGATGAAAAAGTGCTCTGCCATCCCTCTCCCCTCTATTTTGACGATCTGCGTATGGGCGAAAAGTACGACGCACGCCGAGAGATTCCCAATTGGAATATTGCCGGTTGCGATCTTTCGGATTGGACGCCTGCGCTTCCCGTTCAGACAGACCGCGGCGAGTGCATGCTCTGCTGTAACAAGCCCATCGTTGCCACATATGAGCTGAAGCCGATTTCAATTACAAAAGAAGGCGACGGATATCTCTATGACTTTGGATTTAACTGTGTGGGACTTACAAAGCTCACGGTCAAGGGCAATTACGGTCAGCATATCTGCATAGACCACGGCGATCTTCTTATAGACGGCAAATTCTCGCAAGGGGATCTAATATTCGGCCTGCCAAGTCAGATCGGAGAGCCTAAATATACTCAAAGAACCGAGTATATCTGTCACGGCGGAGAGCCTGAGACCTATATTCCCACCTTTACCTATTATGGCTTCCGCTATGCCAAGGTAACGGGTATTACAGAAGAGCAAGCCACATCCGACTTGCTCACTTACATGGTTATGAATACGGACCTTGGTGACCGCGGCAATTTCAAGTGCTCCAATGAGGCCTTGAACAAGCTTCAGGATATGACCAGACGTTCCACTCTCGGAAACTTCCAGCATTTTCCAAACGACTGCCCTCACAGAGAGAAAAACGGTTGGACTGCCGATGCGGCACTTTCCGCAGAGCAGACGATTATGAATTTCGAGCCCGAAGACAACTATCTTATGTGGGAAAAGTGCATCTGCCGTGCGATGGACAATAGAGGTGCACTCCCCGGTATCGTTCCAACCGGCGGATGGGGATTCCAATGGGGTAACGGTCCTGCGTGGGACAGCGTACTTATCTATCTGCCTTATTTCACAGCCCTTCTCCGCGACGATATGCGTTGTGCGAAGGAAGCAAGCGGTGCTATGCTCCGTTATTTACAATATCTCCGCACTAGACTTAACGACAAGGGACTTCTTGAGATCGGTCTTGGCGACTGGTGCCCCGCATATCCGGATTATGAAACTCCGCTCGTATTTACCGACAGCACGATTTCTTACGACCTTGCAAAC
Source organism: uncultured Erysipelotrichaceae bacterium (assembly GCA_902791085.1). Classification (GTDB taxonomy): domain Bacteria; phylum Bacillota_I; class Bacilli_A; order RFN20; family CAG-826; genus UBA4951. Next base: position 1,681 of record CADAUN010000088.1, read on the forward strand.
AAGGCGGCTTACCTTTATGACAGAATGGGTAAGACTCTTGAAGCCGATTATTGCCGCGGCTTTGCCCGCGAGATGAGAGCAGCGATACGAGAGCATCTTCTTGAAGACAAGGAAAGTATGCGCTTTATCAGCGGTAGACAAAGCGTTCAGGCAATGGCGATCTTCTATGGTCTTTGTGACAGTGAGGAAGAAAAGCAGAAGGCGTTCTCTATCCTTTTGGACGAAATACATCGTAAAGACGACCATATGGGCGTCGGCGTTCTCGGTGGAAGGGTTATTTTCCGTGTGCTCTGCGACTTTGGCTATCAAGACCTTGCCGTCAAAATGATAACCCGTCCCGACGCACCTTCTTACGGCATGATGATTGCAGACGGACTTACCACTTTAGCGGAAAACGTGTACCATACATGCTGTTCCCTGAATCATCACTTCTGGGGTGACATCTCTGCCCTTATGATAGAATATTTCGCTGGCATACGTATCAATCCCGAAGGGAAGGGTGCAAACACAGTTGCAATCGCTCCCGTATTCCCCACGGATATGAGTTTTGCTGAGGCTTATCACAATTCTGTTAAAGGAATGATAACAACCAAGTGGCAAAGACGTGAGAACGGTGAAATCGAGCTTTCACTGACGCTTCCCGAAGCTTTAACAGGAGAGGTAAAGGCTCCTATCGGTTACACGGTCAATGGAGCTTCCTCGGTAAAAGCCAAATCAGGGAGATTCGTCTTTATCAAAAATAATCAATAAAAACAGTTTGCGACGGTTTGAAATTTACCCCAAATCCTGGACCAAAAAGGAGGAGGGGTATTTTTGATGGAATGCACATTCGAATTTAAACTTGATTGTGTTCGCAAGCGCAAAGAAGGGGAACGCGATTTTACGCCATCAGGGATTTTTGGGAAAGGTTTCCTAATCACGTTCGTTCATGGGTGAAAGCTTTCAACAATCTAGGCATTGACGGGCCAAGGCACGATTCTTCCAACAAACGATGGACAGCGGAGTTTCGGCATCAGCATCGCGATCGCCCTCAGCCTGCCGAGTTGACCGAAGAGGGTTTTCCCTGTCCTCGCCTTGTTGATTTTTTGGCCGCTGACAAGTATTAGCTTCTTCTTCGCGAAGTGTGAAAACAAGGATCGTAACGAACGCTAGCGTTATGCCTCTTTTTGTGATTCATCATATCGATTTATGTTTTTGTCTTCTTAAGCGCGATAGTGCTCTTTGGCGGAGCAAAATGAAAAAACGGATATGTCTTTACCGCGGGAGATGTTAGAAAAAAATAAAGGGCAATGTTTTGTCTCGCCTTCGCACGTGTGCTATAGTAATCCCTAGGCCTAAGCAAAGTGTTGTTTAGACCGTTTCTACGGAGGCATACCCAAGCGGTTGAAGGGGTCGGTCTTGAAAACCGATAGTGGGGTTTCGCCCCAGCAAGAGTTCGAATCTCTTTGCCTCCGCCATAATGAAACGTTAGGTTTGATACTGGCTATCAAGCCTTTTTTATGTTAAATACTTGAAAATGTAAGAAAAGTAAGATAAATTAAGAAATGTAAGAAAAGAAGAGGCGAATCGCAATGAAAGATATAAAAGAAGATAGGTTTATCGTAAGTGTCAAAGTTGGACCAAAGTTTCAAATAACTATACCTGCTGTAGCAAGAAAAATGTTCGACATCAAAGAAGGGGATGCTTTGATGGTGATGGGAGACAAAGAAAAAGGAATCGCATTAATCAAAGATGATGTGTTCTATCAGCTGATGGGAGGCATGTCGAAGAATGACAACGGCAATAAAGATTGATGGCCTTACGAAAAAGTACAAGGATGTCACCGCAGTTGATGGATTGAACCTGGAAATATATGAAGGAGAATTGTTTTCTTTGCTCGGAGTAAATGGAGCAGGAAAAACAACAACAATAAAAATGCTTTCCACACTTGTGAAACCGACAAGCGGAGATGCCGTTATTTTTGATTATTCAATACTGCATGATGAAGAAAAAATAAAAGAGATTATCGATATTTCCATGCAGGAGACTGCGGTTGCAAGAAAATTGACGGTCGAAGAAAATATGGAATTCTATGGCAGATTATCCGGGCAAAGTAAAGTAGAACTGAATGAAACGAAAAAAGCCATTTATGAAGCGTTTGGATTTGAGAAAATCGCCAAAAAGCAAGCTTCAAAATTATCCGGCGGTTGGCAAAGAAAATTATCGATTGCTTTAGCTTTGATTTCCAAACCCAAAATATTGTTTTTGGATGAACCAACATTGGGGCTTGATGTCATAGCCAGAAGAGAATTATGGAAAACCATAAATCAATTAAAGGGTAAGATGACAATCATTTTGACCACTCATTATATGGAAGAAGCAGAAGCATTGGCCGATAGAATCGGCATAATGAAAGACGGAAGACTGCTGTTTGTTGGGACTAAAGAAGAACTATTTGGTAAAACAGGCAAAACAAATGTTGAGGATTCTTTTATCGAAATAGTTTCTGGAGGTCAGCCGTTATGAAGAAATCATTATCCAGGATTTTCATTTTAACAGAAAGAGATTTCAAAGAAATCTTAAGAGATCCGCTATCGTTAATATTCACCATAGGTATGCCTTTGTTTATGGAAATATTGTTTTATTTGATATTCCATGAATTAACAGATCAATTCGAGATGAAGTATTTAGCTCCGGGAATCGTTGTGTTTGCTCAAAGTTTCATAGCACTCTTTGTTGGACTACTCATTGCTATTGATAGATCGACATCTTTTTTAACAAGATTATATGTGTCCAATGCAAAATCATATGAATTTATTTTTTCGTACGCCTTATCCATGATTCCTATCATATTTGTTCAATCTTTATTGTTCTTCTTAGTCGGAGGAATCATTGATTCATCGATATTCAGCATCAATATGATATCTGCGATATTTGTAAGCTTGGTTTCATCACTTCTTTTTATCGGATTAGGGATTTTGCTTGGATCCCTATGCAATGAAAAATCCATTGGTGGCATTTCTTCAATTGTCATTGCTGGTCAATCAGTACTATCTGGCATGTGGTTTCCGATTGAAGGATTAAGCGAAGGAATGATTACTTTTATGAATATATTACCATTCAGAAATGCAACAAAACTTGTTGAAAACACAATGAATGGGATAAATGATGTATATAAGGATTTTTTAATTCCATTAATTATTGTTTTGGCATATGCAATAGTATCGTTCGTTCTGGCAATAGTGGCTTTCAAAAGAAAAATGAAATCGGACTAAGCATTACCAAATTAAGTCATCCTTGATATGTACCCCTAATCCTGGACAAAAACAGGAAAGGGGTATTTTTCATGAAATACGATTGGAAATTCAAATTCGCTTAAAAATGAATGAGCTCTCATTTCAAAGGTTTTTCAATAAAGAGCAGTGCGTCTAGTGATGTGTTTTCTAGTATAATGAAAAAAAGATTTTTAATTGGGATAGATTTTTATGATTGAACTCATTCACGTTTCTAAATGTTATCGCGTAAAAGGGGCACCAAGCGTTCACGCGTTAAACGATGTGAGTCTTACTTTCGGTGAACGAGGATTAGTTTTTATTCTGGGCAAATCGGGGTCAGGGAAATCCACTTTGTTGAACGTGATTGGAGGCCTCGATCGTATCGATTCGGGGGAAATCGTCATTCAAGGCAAATCCAGCAAGAATTTCTCGCAAAGCGAATTTGACTCTTATCGCAATACTTATTTGGGGTTTATTTTTCAAGAATATAACATCCTGCCTGAATTTACGGTAGGACAAAACATCGCTTTGGCCTTTGAATTACAAGGGAAGAAAGCAAGCAAAGAAGACTTGGCCAAAATCCTTGCCGAAGTCGATTTGTCGGGGTTAGAAAAACGAAAGCCAAACGAATTATCGGGTGGGCAAAAGCAACGCGTTGCGATTGCCCGTGCCTTGATCAAGAATCCAGAAGTTATCTTGGCTGATGAACCGACCGGCGCTTTGGATTCTGCCACCGGAAAAGCTGTCTTTGATACCTTAAAATCGTTGGCCAAAACCCATTTGGTTATCGTGGTCTCTCACGATCGAGATTTTGCCGAATTATATGGGGACCGCGTGATTGAACTAAAAGATGGCAAAGTCATCAGCGATATTTCTAAGCACAAAATCGATCCTTCTAAAATCTCGTCTGGCGTATCCATTATCGGCGGTAAAACCATTCAAATTCAACCGGGCTACATTTTGCAGCAAAGCGACCTTTCTTTGATTAACGATTATCTTCGAAATTCCAAAGAAGGCACGATTATTTCGATGGATCCAAAAGCAAACAAGAATTTCCGTCAACTTACCAAGACCGACGAAAACGGCAAACAAGATGTCTTTGCCTCCACGAAGCCGCAAGAGGTTAAAGCATTTTGATCCAAGGCAACAAAACCATAAAAATTAGAGTTCGACCCGTAAAGCTGATCCGCTTGGTTAGAGGCCGAATC
>CADAUN010000089.1 GCA_902791085.1 uncultured Erysipelotrichaceae bacterium
AGCTTTTTTGATAAGCCACCACCGGAACATTTAAAATGCGGCTAGCAATCGTTAATCCCTCGCGCAAGGAAGAAACTGGGAACAAGGCGACCTTTACCGCTTGACGGGTCGAATGCGTTTGATAGGCCCGATCAAAAGAAGAAAGAATCTTCAAATTCACGAAATAATGGCCGCCGACATAGGGCGAATAATCCATCTTCCAGCCATCCATCGGGGCCAAGAAAAGAAGAAACAAATCGTTCCCGTCTGGTTTTTCTAAGAAGCAATATTGGTAAGTGTCTTCCAAGGAGCGATAAGGGCTAGTGAAGAGATATTGATGCAAATAATGACCAGAATTCTTCTTCCCCATGAAATCGAAGGGAAGATTAAGCCCGTATTCGCTGCATTTCGTTGAATGCCCTTCTAGGGCGAGTAGGACCCCATTCTCTAGCGTCTCCCATCTTAAAGTCGAGGAGAATTCCTCGTTTTGTATCTAATCTCAATTCTGCTTCGTGGCTATCATAAGGGGAGCAACCATTTTGCCGTTCCCCTTTGGTGATGTCTTCATCTTGTTTTGTGTAGGATAAAGAGAGATCTCCTCCATTCAAGATGCTTCGTCCATCCCGGAGGTCAAGAAGAGATAAAGTATTGCCTTTCGGCATAGCAATGATACGTTTTTCCATAAATCCTCCGATCTATTTCGCCATAAAGATGACTTCGATGAAACGTTCTTTCCGTCCGTCAGGAACCAATAATCCATCAGGAATCGCCCTTCCATTTTCGAGAATCTTGGTTTCTTTCCCCTTTACGAAATGGAAATGATACAGCGTTCCTTTGTAGCGACGAGTTGCCCTCGCTTCTTGCCAAGACGAGGGCAAAACAGGATCAATCAGAAGTCCGTCTAAAGTAGGACGAATTCCAAAAAGATATTGTGTTAAAGCACGATAAATCCATCCCGCTGTCCCGGTGATCCAGCTCATCGGCGCATAACCAGCAAGATTTTTGTCTTCTGGCCCCACAAACATGTTGCTCCAAGCATATGGTTCCATCCCGTTGTCCGGATTTTCGGGATTATCAAAACGAATCATTCGGTAGGTTTCGTATGCTTTATCGCCGCGGCCTAAAAGGCAATCGGCAACCATTTTAAACGCGACTCCGTGGTTATAAACCGATCCGTTCTCCACCAATCCCGGTTTGAAATAACTGATACGACCAATCGTGTCGTCTCCTTTGGTGAAAGAAGGATTGCAAAGGCAATAACCAAAGGGACAGCGAAGACGTTTTTCGACTTCGTCCATATATCCTTCTAACGTCTTTTTCGGTGCCAAAGAAGCCAATACAGCCCACGTCTGAGGATTTAAGAAAATCGTCGGTCCCTCGCTTTCTTTAGCACCAATCGCCTTCCCTTCATCCGTGAAGCCATAAATCAAATGACCATCGCTTTGGCCATAGGACAAAATCGAATGACGGAGTTCTTCTTTCGTTTTTTGAGCTTCTTCGATCCATTCCTCTTTGCCCGCAAAATGAAGGATATCAATCCATTCATTGAACGCTTTAACGCTGGCAATCGATAACCAAACGCTTTCGCCTTTCTTTGCTAACCCAGCGGCATTCAACGAATCGTTCCAATCTCCTCCCAAGAAAAGAACAAGACCATGCTCTCCCCTTGTCTTAGCCAAGTGGTCCATTCCTCGTTTCACGTGTTCCAAAACGCTTTCTTGGTAAGAAGTTCCTTGGTAAGCGCGATAGGTAAACGAATCGCTAAGATCATAATGCTCTTCGCTCGTTCCAGGTAAATAAGGAATCTTCTCATCAAGGATGGTTTTGTCGCCCGTCTCAGCTAAATAGGCATACAAGGCAGCAGGAATCCAGCTTGCTCCATCGTTATAGGGATAATTGAAGTCAGGCTCGTACATCCGAATGGGATTGCCGTCTTCATATTGGTGTTTCAAAATTTCAAGGATTCTGGTTCTCGCAAGTGCTGGATCTAATGTCGCAAAGGCGGTGCAATCTTGCGTCACGTCGCGAAACCCCTTGCCATAGATTCTTCCCCAATCTTTGCCTAAGGACAATTGCCGTTTTAACCAAAGATTCACTTGGGAATTCAAAATGGGGTCAGGCGAAGAAAGATGGAAACATTCGTCGTATTCTTTTGCTTTTTCTTTGGCTGATGCCATCTCTTTGTCAAAACGCGAAAGAGAAGCAAACGAAGACACGAGTTCTTTCGCTTCCTCTAGGTCATTCGTGGCACCATAGGCGTAAACCACATCGAATTTCTCGCCTGGTTTTAAGGTAACCCGATGCATCAACGCACCAACGTAAGATCCATCAAAATCACTTCCTTTGGACGCTAATTCGCCTTTTTCAATCGGAAGCGGATTCCCATAAGTCCGATGACCGCGAAGGAATCGTTGCTCGGATACTTCATATCCATCAAACGGACGGGACGCACCAAGCACGACATCATCATAAAATTTTGGGATTTTATACCCTTGGTACGTATAGAGAAGGGCGTTCATTCCTTCTTCCTTGTGCCCTTCGCCATAGGAGGTATGTGGGCCCATCACCACCGTTGGATGGCAAACGAAAGTAATGTCTAATGGTAATGTTTCTTTCGATACGTTGGTAACGACTGCTTTCACCATGACGACTCTTCCGACCATCGGAACCATAAAAGTCAATTCGGCGTGAATGCCATTTACTTCCGAAATGATGGTGTGATAGCCAATCCCAACGTGACATTCAAAACGATCAAATTTTTCTTGATTGAAGTTTCGGTTCATCGCCCAATATTTGCCGCTTTTTCTGTTCCGAACATAAAGGTAACGGACTCCTGCGTCAATTTGCCGATTGGTAGAGCCTAAATTCGTGAAGGCGTTCCCATCGCCAAACTGAGTCAAGCAAAGAACCGTATTACCGTTCCAAAGATAATTTAACCAATCCCGTCGTGGGAACATGTCTTCAATCACATATTCGCGATTCGCGTCATCAAAATGATTTGCCATATCGATTTCCTCACAATCTTGTTTTTCGTCCTAAAGCTAAACCGACCCAATCCTTATAAAAGGTAATTTTGTTTTCTCCTCCTGGATACAAAGGAAGCCGTTTTTCTTCTAAATCCGGCAACCTTTTTATCTTGCCATCTAGATAGGCAAGAAGGTCGTTATGGATCTCTTTTAATCGTTCGATTGACCCCATGAAACGGGTGGTAAATAAAGCAAATCCTTTTGCTTTGTTATAACTCATCCAATGGAGGCGATAGGTCTGATAAAACTGCTCTAATTGTTGAGACAGGGGAAGGATTTCTTCCGCAATTTCTTGTAACGTCTCATGGTCATCTCTTTGATAGGCTTCAGGCAAACGCGATACCAGAGGCGTTTTCTCGCTTAAAAACAGGCAAAGTTCTTCTTCAAAAGAATAAAGAGAAGCCAAAACGCCGCCTTTCTTTGCTAATCGTCCCATCTCTTTGGCAACATGACGATAATATTCCCCAGCATTTTTCGGCGTATGAGCTGCCATCACCCCGAAGAACAAATCGTCAAATACAAGATAATAAGCAGGATTCACTTCTTCAAAAGGATCGTTTGGCTCATCAAAGGACACCTCGTTAGGCAAATCCAATTCCAACAATTCTTTTTCATCGTACCCGTATAAAAACTGGCAGCGAGAAGAAGGGTCAATCCCTCGATAAGACAAAGAGGCGTTGCTATAAGCGAAATAAGTAGGAATGGCCATCAAAGGAGAGGTAACAGTCTCCCATCTCGTAATCAAAAGATCCTGAATTTGTTTGTCTTCCATGCCACCCATGATGGCTGGCAACGAACGTATGCCAATGCCATTTTGCGGTGCGAAAGAAGCATAGCCGTGAGCAATCGTAGCAAAAGAAACGCGCGAACATAGATTTTGTACCATAGAAACACAACGGTTGAATTCTTGTCGTTCGTGCACCGCATAATTCCAAATACGGATGGTTACGTTGTCGGGAATCTGGCGCTTGATCTCATCATTGAAGGGATGATACATCGAATCTGGCGGAAACATGTAACCTTGGAATTCCATCTCAAAAAGGGTGTCGCACCAAATCTCTAAGTGGTCGAATCCTTCTTCTTTGGCAATTTGGGCAACGCGGTTCAAATGCCGTAAGAATAATGTTTTTTGGTCAGGGAAAGAAGGATCCACAAACCAGTGATAACGTCCAGCCCCCATGAAATAGGATTCGTCCATGCCTAAGGAGATACGAGTGCTCTTCGTTACCGAACGGATGCTACGAATCATTTTTCGAATCAAGGTAAATGTTGGCTCATAATCCGTTAACATCACATCGTTGATGTCTCTCATTTCTCCGAAGCGTGACCAACGAAGCATTTTCCCCATATGTCCTAAGGTTTGAATGAAAGGCACGATCTCGACATCGAATTTCTCGCCATAAGATACGATTTCCTGCCATTCTTCTTTGGAATAAGAAGAATTTTGATAACCGAAATATGGCTCCCCTTCCACTTGGTAAGTAGATTCAAGATATAGACCAAGATACGTATAACCAAGAAGGGCACTTTCCTGAATCATGGTTTTGATCCCTTCTACGGACATCACCCCGTCAGAACAGTCTTGCATCGTTCCTAATTCTTGAATCTTTCGGCTGATTTCAATCGTTTTGTTCTCTTTGGCATATTGAAGCGCTAACGAGAAGCCTAAGTACACGAAATGATCTTGTGGATAAGAAACGATGGCACCATGAGGTGTCGTTTCGACACGCAAGAGGTCGCCTTCAATCGGTTCTAATCGAATGGGGTAGCCATCCTTGCTTAAGGAAAACGAAAGACGTGGTTCTAATTCTTTTATCCCATCGTAATATCGGGAAGAACAATCTATTGTGATCTTCATTTGGTTGCCTGGAACTATTGTATCAAAACAAGAATAGGCGGGAGATAGAAATCACCCGCCTAATCTATGCTTTTTTATCGAATTTTATGCATTTAAACCATAGGTGATTTTTGAGACAAGAAGAATGCCGTCTGTCGCTTCAACCCAAGGTGCATAGTTAAATATTCTAAACATCAAGCAAGCTTGCTTGTTGTAGCCAACCGTGCCGAAGCAAAGATTGTAGAACGTTTCATCCGTATCATCAGAATAGGTAGCAGACTGAGACCAGTACATTTCTGATCCTTTGTTTTTCAGATTCTCGCGCGTTACCTTAAGATCGAACCATTCGTTCGAATAACGAGCAGCACCGTAATAGGTGTTATCCAGTTCCACGTTGGCACTATAGGCGCCGATGCGTTTCTTCGTTTCTGTCGCAAAGCACATTCTAATGGTGATGTAATCGAAAGCGAATTTCTTGTTTCCTAAGTCCAAACGGACGCTAGATTGAGCTTGATTTGCTTTCTCAACGCCATATTCAACGACGCCGTTGGAGTCTTTGTATTCTTCTAACCAAGTGCTACCGCCGTTATGGTAATCGATTTGAACGTGTTGCCCTTTCACAGGATAAGGTTCACCGACTGGATCTTCCGTATAAACATCATCCGTCGCATAGCTATAAACGGTATTCGTCAAATCTTCGGCCAAGAAAGTCTTTTCATATGCTTCTGTAACACCATCCGCTTTGACGGCAATTTTGTATTTGTTTGCTTTTGGAAGAGTAACCGTTCCGTTCTCTGTCGCGATTTCTTCCCACGCTTCCCCGTTCAGTCCATATATTTTTGCTTCCGTGATGTCTCTTTCGCTTTCGAACACTCCATCGGTGACCGTTACTTTTGTTGGCAAGGTCATCGCGCCTTTGGACAAATCATAATCAGCAGGGAGACCTTCAATCCCGGCAATGGAATCGGCGACATGCGAAACACCCCAAGTAATCGAATCCAAATAGAATGTCACTGGGGCCTTAGCTTCGACCAAGGCAGCGTCGTTTGTATACATCATGATCGCTTGGCCATTCACATATTTCTCATTCAACGCGTCATAGACCCCTTGCCGATTGACTTTGTCTTTTGTCAGGAAGGAATTTTCCGACAACGTTTTGAGGCTGATGTCGAAGTTTGTCCATTGCTTCACGGCAACGTCACCCAATTTCGCGTTCCAAGAATAGAATGGCAACGTTTCGCTCTCGGTCGCTGCATCCACATAAACGTGAAGACGGATGTAATCAAATTTCCGCTCGATGGCTTTGTTCATGACAGAAGAAGAGAAACGCATGGCTAAGAAACCAGCCCCAGTATCGGTGGCATTGGCTTCAATTGTTTTCAAAACGCCTTTTTCTCCTTCAAAAGTATCTAAGAACTCTTTCTCGCCATCGATGTCCCCGATTTCATCGGCACTATCAAACGAAGAGAAATAGGTCGGGTCGGCCACCACATCATAGGTGGCAGTATAAGTCACGTCTGCCAATGCTTTAGTGACTTCTTTATCCCATCCCTCAAAGGTATAGGTCTTCGATTGAGTCCCAGCTTTCGTTGGGGTCTTTCCTTCGTAGGCAACCTCCTCGCCATGGCGATAGGTTTTTTCTTGTAATTTCGTTCCGTCCATGTCGACGAAAGAAATCACGTAGGTATTGATATCAACCGAGATCGACAAGGTAGCATCTGCTTTTAA
>CADAUN010000090.1 GCA_902791085.1 uncultured Erysipelotrichaceae bacterium
GTTCGTCATGCCGAGTTCTTCGCCTTGGTAAAGGAAAGGAACGCCGCGAAGCGACAACAATAAAGTCGCAAACGCTTTCGCAGCCATTTGGGCAGATTTGGAGTTACGAACCAGGCGGCTCAAAGAACGAGGGAGATTCTTATTTTCAAAATAAGGAACGTTCCCATCCAATTCCCGTTGCCAAGAAAAGACCATTTCATGCAACGCTTTTAAAGAATATCGGTTCTGCCAGTGACGCGGTCTTTCGTTTTGCCCCCAGCCATAAGCACGGGGTTGCACAAAATCAACCGCTTCCGTCACAAAACGCCTGGCATTCTTGTAAGGAATCTCGCCAACACAGCCGATGATCATGCAGTCATAATGAGAAAAGACATCTTCGCGGAAATGACGGAAGAGCGCATGATCTCCTTCCGTCACACGACAATGTTCTTCTCCGATAAGAAACTTAGCCTTCTTCCCTTTCTCTAACGACTCTTTACATAAAGAATCAATGGCGTCAAAACGGAAACCATAAATGCCTAAATCAAGATAGAAACGGAAGATTTTTTCCATTTCCTGTTGAAACAAAGGAGAGTCGCCATTGATGTCCGCTTCTTCTTTTCGATGGGTATGAAGATACCATGCTTTTGCTTCAGGAACATAAGTCCAAGCAGAGGAAGCGTCCGCCATCGTCCAATTGTTTGGAGGAAGACGATTTTTCTTTCGCCCGACCGACCAAACGAAACAAGAACGGAAGGGAGAATTGGATTCGAAAGAAGAAGAGAACCAGGGATGTTTGATCGAAACATGATGGATCGGAAAATCCAAAATCACCTTAAGGTTTCTTTTTTCTGCTTCTTTGACGAGTCGTTTTAAATCCTCGAGGGAACCAAATTCCGGTCGCAAAGAATAATAATCCATCACATCTTCGCCATCGTCTAAATTTGGCGAAGCAAAGAGAGGCGATAAATCCAAAACCTGGACGCCGAAAGACGCTAAGTCATCAAGATGAGAAAGCACACCCTCCAAATCACCAACGCCGTCATCATTCGAATCGGCAAAAGAAGGCACATAGATTTGATAGACAGTCCAAGCGAGTTTTTCCGTTAGTTTCATGCGACACCACTATAACACGAAAATAAAAAATACCTAGAAAAATAAGTTCCTTCTTAAGGAAAGAAGTAATGTGGATTATTCTTCCAAAAAGGCATCGCCACATAGACCCACATCATAATCGGTGTGATCAATTTGATTCGAAAGCGCGCCGTCAAGGAAAACAAAGTCCGGTGGATTGCCGCCTCTCCAACGATTGGCCATCGCTTCGTTAACGTTGTTGTCCATGTTCGCGATGATTTCGTATTCAGGGTGCGCTTTTTCGAATTTTTGGAACGCATAGGTCCATGGTGCAGTGCCATAACCGCCAGCAAAGATTTGGAGCTCGAACGTTTTTGGAGCTGCCTTGCTCGATCCGCTTCCGTCACCGCAAGAGGCAAGAGTCGTCAAGGAAAGAAGAGCAAGAATCAAAATCTTTTATCGCATAAGATTCTCCTTTATTGTTTCTTTTATTATAAATAAAGCACTTAGAATAACGATGTGCTACGGTTACTAAAAAATGTGCTTTTTATCGTTTTGCATCGGCTTATATGGAACCGCAGACAAATGTTGTGTAAGAAAAAATCCGGCCACGTATCCACCCCATGGGGTGGTGTATGTATGTTAACGATAGCGTGACTAATATCGTCCTGTCCATGTCTACTTTATTGATAGCACTTCAGCTGCCCCATCCGGCATTGCCGACCATTGTCGGCAAGAGTAATGGCAAGTGACTGATATATGCCTGAAGTGTCTATTTTTTTCTTGACTAGTGCAGGCCTTCCTTATGCCCCAGCCCGATTCCACGACCCTTCTCACCGAGTGGAGCCTCGTCTCAAGATCGTAGGCAGGTAATTCCTCTCCTTTTCGCTTATAATGTCCATGGCATCTCCTTTCGTGCTTTCTTGGCCGAAAACATGATAAGGCGAGATGCCTTTTTCTTTCGCCTCGGCGAAAACCCCTTAAGGGGTTTGGGGAAAGGAACCGGCTACCGATTTTGCTTCACATCATTTGATATTAAACATCTTTGAAAGAAGGGGGCTCTGCCATTCCGCTGTCGAAAAAACGCAAAGAAAATGTCGTTTAATTCAGTCATCGATTTCAAAAAGGCGGGCGGACTCGCTTTGGGGCAAAGAAACATGCATCATTCCATCTTGCAAGGTAAATTCCGTCTCTAATGAACGCGGGTAAAGCACACGCACTGATGACACATCGTCTAATGGTATATACGCTTCCTTGTTTCCGCGTAACACCCAAAGCGCAAGATATGTCTTTTGCCCCGTTTTTAATCCGCAAGCAACCACTTTCTTTGAAAAATCAGTGAAGCCCAAAGGGAAATAAGGCAAGGCAATTCGTTTTATGGCATTGAGTTTTTCAATGCACTTCACTCCTTCTTTCAGCAAGGAAAACTGTTCCTCTTTCAACAAGGACAAATCGCTGCTTAAATGGGTTCTCCCCAACATTGCGTTAATCACATTAAGAGCAACTTTTTCTTGGCTTAAAGCAGTCCCTTGACGCGACACTGGATAGCACCAAACGGCCGCTTGTTCTGGCAACGTAGCAGCAAGAATGTTGCCTGCAATGTAAGGATATAGGCGATCATCGGTTTGATCGGAAGTCGAAACGATAGGAAAATGTTTCAAAGTCTCATAATCCATCCGCATTCCGCCAGAAGAGCAGGTTTCAAACAGGACATTTGGAAAGGCGCTTTGAATTTCATCAACCCAAGCGAGATAAGCCTTCCGTTCCGCTTCAAAATCGCCATCAACAAAGCCTGCATCGACATTGCAATCCATCTTGATATAATCTGCGCCATAATCTTCGACCATGCGGTGAATCGTATCCGTCAAATATGAGCGCACTTTCTCACACCGAAAATCCAAAATATATTTATCCGCCACGCAGATTCGCTTGCCATTTCGTTTCAAAAAGCAGTCGTCATTATAATAGTCGAGCATTTTCCGACAACGAATTCCAACGATTTCCGGTTCGATCCATAAACCGGCTTTCAACCCAAGGCGCCGTAAATAATCGGTCGTTTGCCGTAAACCATGAGGAAAGTTTTTCTCGCTCTCTATCCATTCCCCCATATAGGGATACACCCAAACCCCATCAGGTACGTCATCATGCCATCCGCAGTCGATTACATAATAGACTGCGCCGCTTCTAGCGATTGCTTTTGCATATCGCCTTGTTTTTTCTTCTTTCGGTGAATCCCAAGACAAATGCATATATTCGTTAAAAATGATGGGCAAATCCCGATCTGGAACGGATGGTTTTACGATATGGCGGCGATAAATTGTCATTTGACCAACGACATCATTAAGACTTTTCCCAAAGCAAAATGCCACCCTTGTACATTCATAAGTATCGCCTGGCAGCAAAGTTTTGGCATAACGATGCGCAGGCGAAGGATTGCCGGACAAAGCGAGATAAAAATCATCCTCCACAGCCGAGATTTCATAATACCAATTGTGGTTGCTTTCCATTTGAAACATTAAAAAATCACTCGTTTCTCGATTTTCGATGATGCCTTGCGGCAATTGGGCTTTAGAAGACCATGAACCGATGTTTGCAAACGAGAGTTTTTTGAAATTTCGAGCATCGGAGCGGAAGAATCCCGCATCAAAAAGCGAGATTTGACGCGGCTGGCATTCCGCATGATGGCTCTGCGTGAAGGCATAAAAGTAGGTTTGTTCAGGGCGGTCAATGCCACTCCCGATGCCGTTTAGAATCACCGTTGAAACGCTTTCGAGCGTCAGCGGGTGAGAAGAGATATTTCGTAGCGTTTTGGTCACGGCGATAGTGTTGGTGTCAGCAAAAGAAAGAAAACGTGTTTCCACTTCTAAACGCTCGTTCCGTTCAATGATACGCAAGGTTGATTCTTGCATCTCATGCGTTACATAAAGAAAATCCGCGCCATCGCTTTTCTCGATTGACAAAGAAGAGCAGACCGATTGCGTGTCGCCTCCCGCTGTTTGGATTTCTGTTAATGGCAGTCGCGTCTTTTGATTGGCGCCCGCTCTCATTGACCCAAACGAAGTCAAAAAGACATGTCCATCATAAATTTGAAATCGTAACGAATGAAACAATATGTCTTGACCCATATTCAGCCCTTTCTACTCTATAAAATATTCTTTTCGCCATAGAAACAAGCGTTAGTTATCAGCTGATGTGAGACATTTTAGCAGTCTCGGGCATCTGACCTCGCCCGTATTCTCCATAATCCGTCTCAGGCTGTCAAGTTCCGCTTGGTTGGGCGATTTCAGCTTAAGCACCATCCTCGGGGCCGAATTGTATCGGTTCATCCAGGCTTTCCCCTGTTTTCTGAGCTCGTCGTATTTGCTTCCCTTGGGCGACCTCTCCTTGTCGAATTTGCCGCCGTTTTCGTAGTATTTCTTCAGGGTATGCCTGTCGATGCCCGTCTTCCTGGAAAGCTCGGAGAAGTTGGGCTTGATCTCGTATTGCTTGCACATGTTGAGTTCCGCGAGGGCCTTTGTGAGATTCGGTTTGGTCATTGTCGTTTACCGCCTTTCAGCATAAGTATCGACACATCCTCGCCGAGGATGAAATAACTTTTACCAATTCTGGTGAAATCCACTTCATCCGAATGGGAGTGCGGACATTTTATTGGACCGTCTTTTCGTATTCTAGCAAATATTCCTTTGAGCTTGTGTTCCCAAGCCTTGCCTTAATTCGCTTGTCGCGGAACCAAACAAGGTATTTTTTCCAATTGCGGGATGAACTCATCGGTGCTCACCGACGCCCAATCATTTGGGTAGTAGAATTCATTCTTCACCGTCCCGTTAACGTTCTTTAGTCTCCACGCTACGTCGACCGGCAATACGTTTGCAGCCTTCATCCGCCGCTTGTCGAAGAACTCATAGTCGAACCTCGCAAGATAAGCAAGGCCCTTGTTGCTCCATACGGGGAGGTTGGATCCGCTTAGCTCGATGTAGCGTTTGATCAGCTCATCAACATATTGGTAGATGTATGGAACCTTGTTTCCAGGTTGTTGCTTCAGCTTGAAGAAGAAGCATTGGTTCCAGTAATAGCGGATCATGCAGTCCGCGATATCCTGAAGGGAGATGTCGATGGTTCCATAACAAAATTTTAAGAATTGATCAGCCTTTCAACAACCGAAGGTAAGCTGCGTGCGATTTCGAAGTCCGAAATGGTATTTGCCCCGCCAAGGATGATTGCAGGCACGATCCTATAGCTTTTTTCTCCGACGTAAAGAACATCGCCGGCAAGCCTAGAGGACAATTCGGTTTCGTTAGACAAGATGCTTACAAGCGGCGCACACAGAGCCTCACATTCCGCTCTGGTAAATGACGGCGGTAGCGAACCATCTATAGCCCATTCCAGAAATTGCAGAGCGATCTTTTTATTGAAAAGGTATTGGATCCGCTGGTTCCAGAAATTGCAGATATCCCTGTCGTCGTCCCCTTTAAGGATTTCTTTCGCCTGGTTAAAAATCTCATCGAGATTTGACTCGATTTGAGTGGAATAGCCTGCGCCGCTGGAAAGGCTGCCGTAGAAATAGATGTCTATGAATCTTCTGCTTCCGGATTGCCTTTGGCGGGAGCCCACTGTCAGATCGTTGTATTCGATATCGAGGACCCTGCTTGCGGTAACTTCAGGGCTTCACAAAGGGTTACGGCTGCTGACTTGAGCACCGCGTCATCTTTGGTGATAAGGCGCGGGTCAACGGAAATCTGCATGAAGAACATATCCGTTCTGAAGCTCGTGCCAAGGAAAACGCCTTCTTCCACGAATTTGTGTGAGCAATTCACCTGTCTCCCGCCGACCCAATAAGGCGCCCCTACACCGTTTTCCTTTAAGGACTTCCCGTTGTGGAGTTGCGCGGCTCCGCATTGTCTGCAGACATCGAAGCCTTCGCCGTCTTTGCCTTTGTTGAGGATGGTGATTTCCTCGCTCTTGCGATTGGAA
>CADAUN010000091.1 GCA_902791085.1 uncultured Erysipelotrichaceae bacterium
ATGCGCAAAATGTTCTTTGGCCACTTCTTCAATCTCATCGTGAGACAAGAAGGTAAAGACTTTTAAATATTTGACCGCGTCTTCATCCGTGGTGTTCATGAAATATTGATAAAGCTGATAAGGAGATGTCAATTCAGGATTCAAGAACAAGGCGCCTTTTTCGGATTTGCCAAATTTTTTGCCATCCGCACGAGTGATCAAATGAGCCGTCATGACTTCTGCTTCAGCCTCTTCCCCATCCAATTTACGGATGAGTTCCATTCCCGAAGTCAAATTGCCCCATTGGTCATTGCCGCCGATTTGGATTTTGCAACCATAAGTCTTTCTTAAATGATAGAAATCTATCGACTGCAAAATTTGATAAGAGAATTCAGTAAAGGAAATGCCTGCTTCTAAACGCGAGGAGACAATCTCTTTTGAAAGCATGTAGTTAATCGTGAAATATTTGCCATAATCGCGTAAGAAATCAAGCGTGGTCATCGTTCCAAGCCAGTCATAATTGTTTAACACGATGCCGCGTTCCGGATCCGAGAAATCCAAAAAACGTTCCAGCTGTTTCTTAATGCAGGCGGTATTTTCCGCTAACGCCTCTTTGGTTTGCAAATTCCGTTCTTTGGATTTGCCCGAGGGATCGCCAATCATGCCAGTAGCTCCGCCGACAAGGGCAATGATGCGATGTCCCGCCATTTGTAGACGCTTCAAAATCGAAATCATCACGTAGTTTCCGACGTGCATCGAAGCGGCTGAAGGGTCAAATCCGCAATAAATGGTTTGCTTGGTGGAAAGCAATTTCCGTACGTTGTCTTCATTCGAATATTGCTCGATGAGACCGCGATAATTCAATTCGTCGACGATATTCATAATCTTCCTCTAATCTCTTCCTAAGAGACACAAAAAGCGGATAAAATGCCACTTTTTCTCTTATGGGTTAATTGTACGCCTTTCCATTTTGATGGCAACGAAAAAAGGCGAAGGAGTTGTCCTTCGCCCGTTTTTTTGGAAAGGGAGATTAATAATCCATTCCAGGATTTGCTACTGGAGCAGCTGGTTTGTCTTCTTTGATTTCCGTCACCGCCGCTTCGGTTGTCACAAACATGGCAGCAATCGAAGAAGCGTTCAAGATGGCATTGCGAGTCACCTTGGTAGGATCGATGATCTTGGCATCAAACATGTTCACCCATTTACCGGTGAGCGCATCAAAGCCAAAGTCTTTCGGTTGTTTCTTTTGCTCTTCAACAATCTTACCAGCACCATAGCCAGCATTGGTTGCGATTTGCGCCAACGGAGTGAGCAAGCTATCCATTACGGCATCAATGCCTTTTTGGATGTCTTGGTTCGCATCTTTAAGCGTGTCGGCCAAGGATTGATAAACTTCGGCTAAGGCAGCACCACCACCGACGACAATGCCTTCAGCGACAGCAGCTTTCGTCGCGTTCAAGGCATCTTCAATACGGAGTTTCTTATCTTTGAGCTCAGATTCGGTTAACGCGCCCACTTTCACGACAGCAACGCCGTTAGAAAGTTTGGCAATGCGTTTCGAAAGGTTCTTCTTGTCATATTCGGAAGTAACCACTTGATATTGAGCTTGAAGTTCGACAATTCGATCTTCGATGTCTTTCTTGGATCCTTCGCCACCCACAATCGTTGTGGTGTCTTTCTTTACCGAGACGTGTTTGGCTTGGCCAAGATCGCTCAAAGTCATGTCTTTGAGTTGCATGCCGAGGTCTTTGGAATAGAACTTAGCACCGGTCAAAATGGCAATGTCTTGCAAAGCGTTCTTTTGCGCATCGCCAAATTCAGGAGCTTTGGTGGCAACCACTGTGAAGGTGCCACGGAGTTTGTTCACCACAATGGTGCTCGTGACATCGCTATCTAAATCATCGGCAATGATGAGCAACGAACGATGAGCTTCCACAATGCTTTGAAGCACAGGAAGGATGTCATTGACGTTCGAAATCTTCATGTCGGTGACTAAGATATAAGGATCATCAAGTTCAGCGACCATGTGTTCCGTATCCGTCACCATATAAGGAGAAATATAGCCTTTGTCATATTCCAAGCCTTGAGAAACGGTGAGTTCGTTCTCGGAAGTCTTCGATTCATCCACAGTAATCACGCCGTTCTTGCCAACTTTCTCCATGGCTTCGGCGATGAGTTTGCCAATTTCTTCATCATGCGCAGAAATTGAAGCAATGGATTCGATGTCGCGGTTGGTCTCAACTGGTTTCGAAATAGAGGTGAGTTCAGCTGCCACTGCTTTTCCGGCTTTTTCAATGCCCATGCGGACAAAGACGGGGTTCGCGCCATGTTCGACGGCGTCAATGCCACGATGGATGATATCTTGTGCCAAAACCGTCGCGGTCGTGGTGCCGTCACCTGCTTTTTCATTGGTTTGGTTAGCAACTTCGTAGACGAGCTTTGCACCCATGTTCATATAAGGATCTTTTAATTCGATCTCGCGAGCAATGGAAACGCCATCTTCGCAAATTTCTGGGCTGCCATATCCTTTATCTAGAGCAACGTTGCGGCCTTTCGGTCCCAAAGTGACTTTGACGGTGTTGGCCAATTCATCGACACCGGCGACCATCAAGTCACGGGCTTCGTTGCCATGTTTAATTTGTTTTGCCATAATGAAATTCTCCTTGAATCAATTGATGTCCGTTTTTTAGTTCTCGTGGACAATGGCGAGGATATCTTCCGCTTTGATTAAAAGATATTTGTGATCGCCATCTTCATAATCAGTGCCGGAATATTCCCGATAAATGACACGGTCCCCAACCGCAATGCCTTCAATCTTGACGAGTTTGCCGTTTTCATCCACTTTGCCAGGACCAAGGGCAACGACGGTCGCAATGTTTCCTTGCTTCTTTTCCGAAGTGAGAACAATGGAACCAACTTTCTTTTCGCTGGGAACTTTTTCAATTAATAGATAATCATTTAAAGGTTTAATTTGCATCATTACGAGGCCTCCTTTTTTCTGCCTACGGGTAATATCATATCCACCATTTTGGCACTGTCAAGTCACAAGTGCTAAAACTCTGATAAAACCATTGATGCCATCGAAAAAAGATTTCATCGAAAAATATTTTTGTAACAAAAAAAGAAGGGTTTTTAAGCCCTTCTCGAGCAAAAAGCTTTTATTTGTGGCCCAAAGTAGATGTACGGCCGACGAAATGTGCTTCGAAACGGCAGGTTTTTTCTGCTAAATTGTCGTTAATTAAATCCGTTAACATCAGCATGGCCCGCTTTCCAACTTCTGACATGTCGATTTGAAGCGAAGAAAGGGTGGGACGCACAATGTTCGCGTATTTGGTGCCAACCAAAGATAACACTTCTACGTCTCCAGGAACGGACAATCCAGCATCGGTTGCCGCATTTTCAATGGCAGCGGCCAACGAGTCACGATAAGCAACATAGAAGCTCCGTGCCGCCTTGGGATCCCGTTTAAAGGATTCAAAGAAATCGGCATAGGTGTGCGTATAGGAGTCATCGCAATTGGTGATGCGATATTCTTTGCCAAGTTCTTTATGGACTTCAATGAAACAATGCTCGCAATGGGTCAACAAGCGTCCACCGTCATGCACATGGACAAATGTCATTTCTTTGTTTCCGCCTTCTTGATAATAAGTACGGATGATGTTCTTTAATTCATCGCCATAAGAGAAATGAATCGAACCCACTTTATCGCCAGTGATGGTATTTCCAATCACAATTGTCGGCACGCTATAGGAATTGATGGTGGCGATGTCTTCGGCGCCAAGCTCATCATCAAAAACAATCGCGCCATCCACGTGGGTGGTAATGACTTTTTCAATCATCGACAACGCTTCTTCACGCGAATGAGAAGTCGTAAATAAAGTTAACACGAACCCTTTTTGCTTGGCGATTTCGGAAATGCCTGAAAGCAAGTTTGAAATATAAACATAGTTCGCGCTTGGAATAATCACCCCGATATTGGTCGTTTTATTGGTGGCCAACGCTTGGGCTAAACCAGAAGGCTTGTAACCTAATTTTTTAATGGTTGCTTCCACTTTTTGCCTGGTTGCAGGAGTCACGTTCCCCTGATTGTTTATGACGCGGGAGACCGTTGCTAATGAAACGCCAGCAGCTTGGGCGACTTGATAAATCGTCACGCGATCTTTGAGATTATTCATACGTTTGCTCCTCGTTTTCTATTATGAGAATAAAAGGAATTTTTTTCAATGCGTTTTCCTAAGATATCTATGCGTTTTATTCCAAAATCATTCGGATATTTTGCGCTTTTTGTCATCAAAAGCAAAGAAAAGGGATTTCGGACGAGAAATCCCTTTTCTTCTTTTTTCACGTTGTTTCAGGAATTAAATTTCGCCACCGTGGAGCAAGCCATAAAGCGCTTCCCGCGTTTCATGGACTTTTTCCGTGAGATCCACATAATGGATGTGCGGCATCTCGGGACGAAGTTCACTTTCCCAAACTTTGTGTTCCAACTGGTCTTTGATATAGGCTTTCTTCTCTTCGATGGAAGGATGTGGGCCAACGAGTTCCCCATTTTCAAGGAATGGCACCAAAATCCGTTCGACGGCATAGGGAACGATTTCTCTCCGTTTCCGGAACGCATCGGGATCTAAGTCATAAACAACCAAAGGTTCCCCTGCTTCAATGACTTCATCATCCATCGCGATGATATCGCACTGGCCTTGGCCTTGTTCATCATAGACACGCCAAGCCATGAGCTTACCAGGGATAATCGCCTTAGAAACCGAATCAGAGCATTTCATCTTCGGCGCATAGCTGCCATCCTCATTTTTAATTGCGACTAACTTATAAACGCCGCCAAAGACGGGATCGGTAGCGGAAGTAATCAAATTCTCCCCAACGCCGTACGAATCGAACTTCGCGTCTTCATAGATTTCCATGGAACGCATCTTCGGCTCGTCTAACGAATTCGAAGCGACGAGCTTGATATAGGGTTTTCCGGCTTGATCTAGCGCTTTTCGGAGTCGCTTATAGCTACGGCCTAAATCACCTGAGTCAATCCGGGCTGATTTCACACGCCGGTTCGGATCATTTGGATATTTCGCGATCAATTCATTGTCGAGTTCGATTAAATCGGGCAACCCCCGTTCGAAAATCGAATAGGTATCTAACAATAACGAAACATTGGTGGGATAAGTTTCCGCGAAGGCACGGAACGCATCGAGTTCCGTCGGGAAGAATTCAATAAACGAATGGGCGACCGTACCGACCGCTTTGACTTCCGGTCCGTACTTCATCTCGGCTAAACAATTCGCCGTACCGATACATCCGCCTAAGACCGCGGCATAAGCGCCGTCATTTCCGGCGCTTTCGCCCTGAGCTCTACGGGTGCCGAACTCCATGACGTTTCTCTTTGTGTGCGTCGCTAAACCAGAGATACGTGTCGCTTTGGTGGCGATCAGAGAATGGAAGTTCATCGTCTGAAGAAGATAAGTCTCGATCAGAATGGCCCCGACCATATCACATTCGATACGGACCATCGGAACCTGCGGATAGCAGACGGTGCCTTCTCTTAAGGCATACATGTCCCCTTTCCACTTGTAGGTTCTTAAGTACTCGCAGAATTCTTCGCTCATTCCTTTGTAGCGAAGATATTTGAGATCACGATCCGTGAAGTGATAGTTCAGTAAGAACTTGGTGAGTTTATCCTGCCCGCAGGAGATCGAATAACCCATGTTGGAGGGATTCTCACGGAAGAACATATCAAAGACTAAGGCTTTGTCTTTGAAGCCGTGAAGAAAGAGACAATTGGCCATTGAGAACTCATAGAAGTCCGTCACCATGGCAGGGTTATCGTAGTCTTCATCCGGGATATAAGGTTCGACTTTTATCATAATCAGATTCTCCTTTTTAAGTCGGTAACATTATAAAGGCTGAAAAGGAGTTAGAGGAAGAATTTACTCTTAGAAAGAAGATAGAAGAGACAAGAAAGAAACAAATATTTCCGGAATAAAAAATTGCCCCCTACTTGTTAGGCAGTAA
>CADAUN010000092.1 GCA_902791085.1 uncultured Erysipelotrichaceae bacterium
CATCCTCCGTTCGGCCGGAGTCTGCTTGGGCGGTTTGGTTTGGCGGGACTATTCTACCTCAAAAGGGCGTTCTATCAGTAGACATGTAAAACAGAGCCGAAAAAATACAATTTTCGAAAAATATGCTATATACGATGGAATTAAGACGAAAAGCAGCGGATGCATTGAAGAAGTGGAAGCAAAGAAAAAATCATCGGACTTTAATTATCGAAGGATTACGGCAAGTAGGAAAATCCTATGTTGCTCTTTCTTTTGCCAAAGCCAACTATGATGACGTTGTATTTTTTGATTTTCGTCACGACAAAAGCTTGGAAGACGTTTTTCAGAATCCAAGGCGACGAATGGAAAAATGGCATCTGCAAAAGCGCTTGCAACAGGGAATAGCCCCTATTCCATCCATCGCGTATATAAATTGGCTCGTGGCAATTTCTCTATCGGTGATTATTACTATTCTTTGCCACAATATGCTTTTTTGTTCTTACTGGAGCAAAAGAAAAAGGAAGCTGAAGCAAATCTGAAACTCCCTCCTTTGCCTAAAATTTGATTTCTATCTCTAATCATATGGGCGTTTGTTCATTTGACGGGAAGATATTCTTTTCTTTGGCTTAAGTGTAAAATGATTAACACAATCATTAATACTCCAAGGAGATTTTTCATGAAAACAACATTGGTTGTAATGGCGGCAGGAATGGGCAGTCGATTCGGCGGTTTAAAGCAAGCGACACCGATTACACCAGACGGGCGATGCTTGCTCGATTTTTCGGTTTATGATGCCAAAGAAGCTGGCTTTGACGACGTGATTTTTATCATCCGTCAAGAAATCGAAGAGGATTTTAAACGTTTGGTTGGGGATCGGATTGCAAAACGCATTCCCACTCAATATGTGTTGCAAGATATGTCATTGCTTCCAGCAGGAAGAAAGAAACCTTTTGGCACTGCCCAAGCGATTCTTTGCTGCCAAAATCTTGTGCACAATCCTTTTGCCGTGATTAATGCGGATGATTATTATGGCAAGAATGCCTATGTCTTATTACATCAGCATTTAGTTCAAGCGAAACCTGGAGAGTATTGCATGGTGGCTTATGAATTTCAGAAAACCAGCTCCCAAAATGGTGCCGTTAACCGCGGGGTGTGTTCGATTGAAAATGGTTATTTAAAACAAATCACGGAGACCATCGATATTCAAGCAGATGGAACTTATGAAGTAGATGGAATAAAGCATCAGTTGGACCAGAAAACACCAGTATCCATGAACATTTGGGGGCTTACTCCTGACGTCTTCCCCTTCATCGCGGAAAAATATGAAGAATTCCTCCGACATGCCAATTTATCCAAAGACGAATTCTATATTCCTAAAGTCATGGAACAAGCGTTGGAAGAGAAAAAAGCTACCATTCGCGTCTATCCTGATTTAGATCAATGGTATGGCATGACTTATCAGGCAGATTTAGAGGAAGTGCGTCTTGCCTTGACTTCCTATGTCAAAGAAGGGCGCTATCCCGGCATTTAATGTTGTTTTAAACGAATCCTTTACCTGATTTTAAACCAGGCTTAAAGCCGTTCTTTTAGTCGATCACTTTGATGTCTAATGAAGAAGGAAGATCCGCGAAAGAGAAAGAGGGGACATCTTCTTGTGCTACCCCATTCACGATATAAACGCGTTTGGCATTCCCTTTGTTTTGATAAGAAAGATGAAGGATGGATTGTCTTAATGGGATATCTGCTTGAAAAGCATCTAATGGCTGATGTAGGGCAGGAGAGAT
Organism: uncultured Erysipelotrichaceae bacterium; assembly: GCA_902791085.1. GTDB lineage: Bacteria > Bacillota_I > Bacilli_A > RFN20 > CAG-826 > UBA4951. The sequence goes on from CADAUN010000092.1 coordinate 1,764, forward strand.
ACTTACCCGTTCTAAATCCACATGGCAACCAAAGATTTCTTCAAACAATATTTTAATTAACACGGTGACGGAACCAGTAAACCAATCGTTCATTGATTCTCCATCGATTCCCATTTTGTCGTTATGCATATAAGAATTGCTCATGACAAAAGGAGAAGTGGAGATGTGTTCGTGTGTGAAAGGAAGCGCCTTTGCGAGTTCTTGATAAGCAAAATCCACCTCACCCATTTGGAACAAAGACCAAATGGCAAAAAGGGATGCATGGACATATACAGAGCCGTTTTCTGCTGTGCCGATAGGCAAACGATTAATGCGGCCTACCATTTTGTTTTCGGGGCCAAAACCCGGTGAGAACGTCTTTAATCCGTATTTGCTGTCCAACCGATGATAGGCGGATAGTATTGTTTCTTTTAAGGATGGGTCTATAGACAACATTCCAGCAAGCACCCAACAGGCGTTCACCATCAAGGAGTCGCGAGATTTTCCATCGGCATCCATGAAGGAACCAACGAATTCTTTTCGTTTATCGTTCCAACCATGTAGGATGCGTTTCTCTCCGTTTTGATTCGTTGCAAGGGCAAACTGCAACAAATTTTCTTCTAGTTTTGTGGCTGCCTTTTCATAATGTTCGCTTTTTGATGCATCGCATCCTAATTGATGTAAGATAGCAGCCATTTCTCGGTAACAACGTACCAAAGCCAATGAAGCCATGATGGAAACGCCGCTTCCGAAGGATTGATTTGGATCCGAAGAAGCACCTAAACCGTCCACTGCGTCGTTCCAATCCCCATAAAGGATATGTAAGCATCCTGTTTTTTCATCTAGGTTAGATTCTAAAAAAGACAGAATGGTGGTTAAGTGGTCAAGTACGCTGTCTTTGCGGGAAGAAAAAGATAATTGGTTTCCCTCAAAATGATAATAACCGGCTTGCTCTTTCAATAAAGAATAATCACCAGTCAAGGTAAGATAACGATAAAATGCTTCAATAATCCATTCGCCTTGGTCAATATATTCCCGTAAATCCATTGCGGGCAAAGTTGTGGCATTTGGTGGAAAAGAATATTGTCGTGGCGCTCGACCGTCATCGCCAATGAAATTTAGCCCTTCCCATAATTTTTTCCGACATTTTTGCGGTTCAATCCAAGAGAAGGATTCAAGTTGCTGATACACGTCGCGTGTGCCTTCAAAAGGGCCAGCATAGTTTTTGGCCATGGCAACAAATTCATTTTGATATAAGGCGGATTCTAGAAAATAGGAAAAGGTGTCATCCTTTCCTTGAAATGGTTTTTTCCAACCGTGAAAGGAAAGATGAAGTTGATGACGTCTTGTAGCCTTTTCGTTATCTTGACGCAGGTCATAAGCTTCATCGGCTGCATCCAAGGCATCTTGTTTATCTAAGGGAGAAGTACTTAATTCATAAGACAAAACGAAAGAAGAGGCGGGTTTTAATGAGGTTTTTGCGATTTCTCCGATTGCCGCATCATCAATGAAACACGTGTAATTCCGTTGCTTAAAGAAGTGACCTTTCCGTAAAGAGGAGGAGACAGAAAGGGAATCGTTTCCGTTCCCACAAAACAAAGCACGGCCTGTGACTTGTTCTAAAATCCCTTCTGTGTGTGTTTTGACAAACAAATCGTGTTCTAGACATTCTTTGCGATTGAGATATTCTGTGACATGGAAATGATAACCATCAGAAGTGGCCTCTAAGCTCTTATACCAGCGATCTTCAAATCCGTCATAATCGCGATAACGAAGAAGCGGGCAAAAATAAGAAGAAAGATAGATTTCTTTTTCTTCTTGGCTTTGGTTTTCCGCATAGAGAGTAAACTGAAGACGCTTCTTAGAATCAACAAAAGCGCGCAAGACGGCTAAGACGCCATCTTTCTCTAAGAAATAAAAAGCGGCTTCAGGAGTGTAAATCAAATAACGAGAGACTTCTCCTTCCTCCGCGGTGCGAGCAACACCGGTGATGGATAAAGGAAGATATTCTTTTTCTTTTTTAAGTCCCAAGAAAAAAGCAAGGTAAGGCTCCCTTCCGTGCGTGCTGTCTAAAAAGAAATTAAAAGTACTTTCTTGCACCGAAATATTACCTGAAGAATAGGCCCATAAGGTTAAGCCGTCTTCGGCATAAGGGTGACGAGCTTCTCCGTCATTATCGTTTTCTATGAGAATAATATTCGGAGCTAAAAATTTCGCACCGGATGGCAAAGAAGCGTTTGCTTTTGGATGTCGTTTTAAATCCAACAATGCATGGATTTCTTGCGCGAGCAGATGTTTCATAGAAGCGATTAATGGACAACGCCTTTTTTCAGAATGATATTCGCATAGACGGCACTTTCTGAAGTTTGAATGATGGCATATGCTTTTTTGGCACGTTCATAAAAATCATAACGTTCAAGCATTTCGATATGAACGTTGGGGTCATGTTCACTCGCAATTGTTTTATAGTCTTTCCAAATCGTCGGGGTAGGATCACCATTGGTCGTGTTCATTAATAAGAAATTGCTTGGTGCATAAGTGTCTAACGGGATCATCGTCAAAATGGCATCTAATAGGGCTTTGCCACCAAGTCCATCCGCACGAATGACTTTGGGGCCAAGATTACCAGAAGGGAAATTGCCGTCCCCGATGACAATCTCATCGCCGTGCCCCATTTCGTCTAACGTCTTTAATAACTCAGGACTTAAAACTGTTGGAACATTTTTTAGCATATGTGTATTACCTCTTTTGAATAGAATACTCGGTTTTTACAAAAAGAAGTCGCGTTTTCAACAATCAGGTAAAGAATCGATATTTTTAGCCTTTTTTGCTTCATATAGGCGCTTGTCGGCCGTCAAAAATGTCTCTTTTGTGTAGGAATCAGGCGAAGCCACCACCCCATAAGACAAAGAAATAGAAGGCGTGCTGCTAGAGGAACTAGAGAGATCTTGATTGATATCGTTCATAGTGCGGAGAAACGCGCCTTCATTTTGAATGGCGTCATCCGCACAATAGATGATAGAAAATTCGTCGCCGCCGACACGGAAGATATAACAATAACGAGGGAAGTAATAATTCATCCGTTCTGCCACGCGTCGCAAAATTTCGTCACCGGTCGCATGGCCATAACGATCATTGATGGTCTTAAAACGATCAATATCCACTAACGCAAAAATAAGTGGTTTTTTCTTTTCACTAAGCTCACTACTGATGCGTTGGAAACCACGACGGTTATAAAGTTCAGTTAAACTATCGTGCTCGGCGTCATATTTCATTTGGTCTTCGCGTTCTTTGTAAGTAGAAGACTGGAAATACATGTAATAAAAGATTAATGCATAAATCGCCATTTCCCCGCGAGAAAAAGCGGGATGTATGGCCCAGAAAATCAATGAAATCAAGCAGAACCCAGCCGGGACAAAGACCGTTACACTTTCGAGCATGGCACGCTTTTTGATATTCAAGATAGTGGTCACGATAATAAAGAAGATATAGAAAGCGACTGAGACAACGAAAGTGTATCCATAAGGTGCGAAGCGCTGAATTAAATGCCCATCGCTATCAAAAGCCATGACGTTTGGGTTCATCAGTGCGGCAAGATAAACACCCCAAGTGAATAACATTGGCAACAATAAGAATAGATAACGTTTCTTCAAATAAGGTGGCCGCAAAGAAATGTATGACACCAAACAGACGACGCCGATTTCAAAACTAACGCTTAACGTTGTGAATACTTGCCGATATTGCAAAGCAAGTGCCTCGTCTTGAATGAGTTGTTCTGCATAAATAGTGAAGGTTTGGGTAGCACAAGTAAGCAGCGCGAGTACGCTTGAGGCGATAAACAAATAACGCAATGAACGTTTCATTGACCGATTCATAATCAACGAAACGAAAAGCATCATGATTCCAACGAAAGGAATGTAGAATTCATAGAGTGTTTGAAACCAACCGCCTTTTTCCATTTTCTATCGAATCCTTATTTTTCGTGAGTTCTATCGACTATTTTTTGCTTTTTCGCAACCCTATACAATAGGACATCATAAATATACCGCAAATACGGCAAAAAATAAGAGCGGATGGGAGTAACCAAATTGTTGTGTAAATGACGACGGAGGAGTCATCCTTTCCTTAGACCCCTAGGGGTCGCGCCGGCCTGCGAAAAAGCAGGATTCCTAGT
>CADAUN010000093.1 GCA_902791085.1 uncultured Erysipelotrichaceae bacterium
CAGAATGCGATCCGTTATAATAATGAAGGCGGAGAGGTGCATATGCGGGTATATTATGAAAAGGGACAGCCGATGCTTTCCGTGGAAGATAATGGAATTGGCATTCCTTTTCAGGATCAAGACCATATTTTTGAACGTTTTTACCGGGTGGATAAATCCCGTTCGCGTCAAGATGGTGGGACAGGGCTAGGATTGTCCATCGTCAAACATATCGCCATGCTTTATGGGGCAACTGTCCAAGTCAAAAGCACCCTAGGTATGGGATCGACTTTTGTGGTGACTTTTTTGCCTTCAAATCGCCAGAATCAAGATGTAGCAAGCGATAGAAATGGCAGCAAAAATACCCGTTAAAGCAAAGCCGATTTTTCGATGTTTTTGAAAGAACGGCGTAAAAGAACGTAAGCAACAAAGAATCACGACCATTGCGGATACAACGGCACCGTAGATTTCGTATTGAAGGGCATTACTTTCAGCAATGAAGATGCCTCGTTCTTGCACATTGGACAATCCTTCATGCATTTGATGCCAAGAAATAAAATCGCCAAACACCAAAATGGCCCAATCAAAAGTGCAACTTCCAATCATGTTGCCAAAGCCAGCGTCATAATTACGTTTATGGAAAAGCTGCGCGGTTGAAATCACTTCTGGAATCGATGTCCCAATGCCAAGCAACAAAGCTCCTGCAACCGAGCCAGAGAAGAAACCGGTTGGATCATGTTCTTCGATCAAATGAGTCAAATAGGTTAAGGCAATAGAAGAAGCGATTAAAACGATGGCGCATCCAGCAAAAAGCCAAAGAATTTTAGCAACGCTCCATTGATTTTCACTCGTTTCGGTCTCTTTTTCCTCTTCTTCCGTCTTCTCTTTGGGCTGAAGCAACAAAGAAGCGACATATAAGCCCATGATCAAGATGGACACGAGGTTAATATCGCCTAGCATCACTTGCCAATTCGCCGGGGCAAAGAAAGCATAGGCCGCTAAGGCGTACATGCCTAAGCAAATCACGCCATTCCATACGTGCCAACGCTGAAATTTAGCATCCGGAAAATGTTTAAACCAAACAAAGGTGGCAACGAGCAAAACCAACAAATCAAAAATGATGGATCCCAAGATATCCCCTACAACATAAGAGGCATTATGCACCAAGAATATCGAAGAAAGGGAAGTGAATAATTCAGGCAAAGAAGTGACGCATGCGAGTAAAACTCCGCCTAATAAAGCGCCAGAGATTTTGGTCTTTTTGTCCAGTAAATCAATGAGATTTCCTAATTGGAACGACAAAAACACCATCAACGCCAAATCCACAACATACACAGGATAAATCCACCACATAAAGAACCTCCACAACGATTGCTCGGAAGAAAAAAGACTCCGGAACAGAATGTTGTTTTCTGCACCTAAGTCTCGTCACTTTGAGCAAACCAGGTCAAGAACCGGTATGTTGGCTTACTTCATTAGGAAAGGTCCTAACGACGACTACTCCCTTAAGCAAGGAATAGTTTAGACGAATCATAGGAAAGCACAAGTAAATATTGATGATCGATGGTGCTTTCAATCATTTTTGTTTGCCTGCCCGCAACATGAAGTATCCGACGACATAAAAGGCGAGCACGACAAACATAAAGCCGTTGGCCCAGGAATAAGAAGCATGATTTTGCCAAATGCCATATACCACGTTATAAACCACAGAAATTAAGGCCAAGGAGGCAAAGAAAGGAGTTGCTTTCGCTATGCTTCCGCGACCGATATAGACGGAAACGGCACTAAGCCCTGCCAAGAAATAAAACACGGAAGAAAGCAAAGATAGACCGATCCAAAGAGCCATCACGCCAGCGCTGAGATAGAAAGGATTCCCGTCCTCTCCGATTTGCGGTCCCGTCACATGCAAGATAGAGGCAACGAAATTGATAAAGGAAAAAGCAATCAAGGCACCGCCGGAAAACAATAAGAAATTCATGCCAACGCGTTTCACCCGGCTATCATTCTCCCAATTCTTAAGCACCGAACTTTGTTTTTGTTTCACATAACAAGTTGTGTGGTCTTTCGCATCATAAAAACCAATTTCATCAACCCTGGTTTTTAGCACAATGTCTAATGCGCGAGTTTGGCTAGGCTCTAAGAAAAGGATGGAAACAGACTCCCAAATCAATACCCAGGCGAAAATATCAATCACTTCCACAACGATTTCTTTGGTTTGCCCTTCACCATACCAACCATTCACTGAACCGGCGAACATCAAAAACAAGACAATGATTCCTATGACCATTAAGGCCACTGCTACAAACCATTTTTTGGAATGATCACGATTGCTGTGATAATGGTTTAATTCAATCGCGTCATTGAGGGCATTTAAAATGGCTTCCGGCTCATAGCCATCATAATCATCAATCTCAAAATGAAAGTTTGCTTTGTAATCCAACGGCGTCTCACGGATTAATTGGCCCATGCGTTCAGGAATATCATCTTGAACAAAAGGGTGCTCAGGGGTAGAAACATCGTCTGCTAAAACGTCCCAAACCGAATCGTACGATAAGGGAAAGGTGATGATTCGATGCTCATCATCCACCGGGAAATAATGACGGAGTAACTCCAATTGACGCGTGGAGCTATGTGGTTTCTTATCTTGTTTCATCATAAATCCATTTTATGCCGTTTTGAAATTTCTATGAATGGGCGATTTGTTTTTAGCACAAATGTTAAAAGATCGGTATTATTTTGAAACAGTATACAAACTTTTTGGTGGTCATCGATTAACGTTTTTTGCTGGCTTCTTTTAAGGCGATCCTCTTCTCATTTGGAATGCGTCATCAAATCCTTCAGAGAAAGGAATTTGTTCTTATGGTCATCATTTTGCTAGGTAAAAAAGAAAAGATACTTTATTCTAATTAATACCCTTGGAGGTATCCGATGAAGAAAAATTTTATTTTGGCCTTATCTTGCGCCATACTGCCTATCTTAAGCGCTTGCACGTTTCCTTTACCGACGAATTCATCCTTAACAAAATCTTCTTCTGCGATTCCTGTAACGGAATCTTCTTCGTTAGAGAGTTCGACCATCTCTTCGACAAGCTCATCTTCTTCTCAAAATAATAATGGCTATCGTAAAGTCGTGCCTAACCAAAACGTCAAATTAACGGATTTGGCGTCTAATACGCCTTCCATAGGCACGCAACCGGTATTGGTCATTCCTATTGTCTTTACGGATGCCACATTTACTGATGGCGAATTGCAAGACATTAAAACATTGACAAGCGGTGAAGCCAAAGACACCAAATATTGGGAGTCTTTAAAATCGTTCTATCAGAAATCTTCTTATGGCAAACTCAATTTGACTTTCACCTATAGCGATCCGGTTTCTTTAGGGATGGATGCCGAGACTTTTTATGACACTTACACCAAAACCACTGACCAGCAAGAATACGCTGCCGGCGCTGCTTATGCCTTGAAGAAAGGGGTTGCGGCTTATCAGAAGAATGGTGGGGATACTAAGACTTTTGATACAGATCATGATGGTTTTATTGACTCTGTCATTATGATTTATGCCCAAAATGACACCCCTTCTTACGACGAATACACCTTTTATTGGGCCTATCGTTATTGGGATTATTGGAATAGCAGTTGCACCAAATTGTCCGATTCGATTACGGGGAATAAAGACAAACCGGTTGGATTCTCTTATTTTTGGGCATCGTTAAGCTTCTTCTACGAATATGTTGGTGGACGAAATAACCGTAGCAAAATTGACGCACATACCTTAATTCATGAATTTGGTCACATGTTAGGAGCGGATGATTATTACAATACCGATGAAAACGATGGCTCCAGCACACAAAGTAGCAATGAGCCAAGCGGTTGCAAAAACATGATGGCCATGAACGTATTGGATCACGATATTTTCAATAAACTCCAATATAGTTGGGTAGAGCCATATTACGTCACGGATTCTTGTGAGATTACCATCCGCCCATCCGAATCTACTGGCGATTGTATCTTGCTATCTGACTTAAACGGATGGAATGAGACTGCCTTTGACGAATATGTCATTTTAGAATTATTCACTCCGACAGGATTAAACGAACTAGATTCCAAAAACGTATATCCGCAGATGTCCGGAGCATGGAGTTCCACGGGTTACTCTTTGTCAGGCATTCGGATGTGGCATGTGGACAATCGGTTAGCAAAAGCTGATGACCAAGGCGAGGTAAAAGGATGGTATAGTGATGCCGAAGTAAAAGCAGGGGATTTTGGCGATACCTATCGTCCGGTGATTGCCGTCAGTAATTCCCTTCAAAACGACGCCGACATCATTCAAGGAAAGAATTTTAATGCCTTGTCGTTAATTTCGTCGCAAGGCAAGACCTTCACTTACGAAAGACCGGCAACGGACAAGGATTTATTCCATGCGGGAAATCGCTTCTCTTTGTCGCAATCCAAATACCGCAAATACTTTGCCAATGCCTCTCATCTTAATAACGGGAACCCCTTCCCTTGGACGATTGAAGTTGTTTCTTGCGATAGCAATTCCGCAACGTTGCGCTTCACCAAATAACCATGGAAACTTACGAAAAGAACGGCCAATATGGCTATCATGAAAACGGTGTTGTTCTCGCTGAAATCGACTATGAGTTTCGCTCTGACGATACCATTGCGATTACGCATACTTTTGTCGATCCTAGCTTGCGAGGGCAAGGAATTGCGTCCCGCTTAGTGGAACATGTTGTCGCATTGGCAGAACAAAACCATTGGAGTATTATCCCCGTTTGTTCGTATGCTGTTGCTTATTTTGAAAAGCATCCTTCCTCACTCGTTAAAATCGACTAATCGATATTTTTCTCGTTTTCTTTTTTCAAATCCAGTAGGATTAAGTTGTTATTGCATAGGAGTTTTTATGGCAAAATCCAAGAAAAAAGGCAAATCTTCTTTCCTTCCCTTTATCGGGTTTCTTTCTTTTCTCTTTAGCGTAGCCGCGATTTGTTTTGGCTTTGCGCCCTTTATCACGACAAAAGGATCTTATAGTGGGGCAGACTATGGTTACCTTACTGGTTTCCAAGAAGCCTTCGGTGCGACGCAAAAAAGCGGAGATGGCACTCCTTCTTGGGGCATTTTTGCCGACGATTCCACTTTGTCGGAATGGGTAATCAGTCCTAAAGTCGGGTTGATGATTGCCTTTATTTTGATTGCCGTCGGTGCTTTGTTTGCTCTTCTTTCTGTCTTTTGCAAGAAGAAACGGAATGCCGCTTTGCTTTCTTTGTTTTTGGGTGGCATTTTGATGTTAGCCGCCGGCATTATGTTTTTCTTCCCCATCTCTTTTGGCAATTATACAGGCGGCCTTGTTAATGTATCGCTTGGTTACGGTGCCATCATCTCAGGAATTTTAGGAATTTTAGGAGGCTTATTTAGCCTTTCTGCTGTTATTTATAGCAAGATTTAGAGAAAAACGCCGGCTGAATGGTTTCCTTTTATTGGTTCCTCCATCCCGGCGTTTTTCTTTGTCTATCACTTGATTTTTTCTTGATAAAACCGAAAAGCAGAAGGAATCGCGTAACGGCTTTTCATCTCTTCCGGCGTCACGTATAACAGTCCATCCTTTTCCCATTTCGTTCGGAGAGAGATTTCATATCCGACCATATTCCAAATCAAATGGGTGAAGACATGACGGGATTTGCCCAAGGAACGAAAAGAATCATAGAGGATGTGATTTTCTTGCAGTTTTTGTTGGAGAACAGCTTTTGTTGCCATTCCTTCCCAATGAGGGAATTCATAAAGATTGGCAAGCAATCCTTGACTTGGGCGTTGACGGATCGCATAACGTCCGTCGAAACGAAGCAACAATACGGTTATCCGTTCTTGTTTTTTCGTTTTTGCTAAGGAAGCAACGGGATAATTCATTTCTTGATGGGCTTGA